>CBDUQO010000004.1:0-31976 GCA_965369365.1 uncultured Methanosarcinales archaeon | reverse complement strand
CGTATTATCAGGAAACGGGCAGGGCTGGAAGAGACGGAGAAGAAAGTGATTGCATTATCTTCTTCAGTCGTTCCGATATGGGGAAAATATCGTATTTTATTGAGCAAAAGGAGGATGAAACAGAAAAACAGATCGCATATAAGAAATTACGTAATATGGTTGCTTTCTGTGAGAGCGGGACATGCCGCAGGAAAATTTTATTGGAATATTTCGGTGAAACATACAACGAAACGAATTGCGGCAATTGTGATGCTTGTCTTGATCCAAAAGATACGATCGATGGAACAATTATCGCTCAAAAGATCGTGTCGTGTGTTTCCCAGATCGATGAAAGATTTGGAATAAATTATATAGCTGATATTCTGTACGGTTCGAGAATTCAAAAGATAATCCACAATCGGCACGACACTGTAGCCGCTCATGGTACCGGGAAGGAATACTCAAAAAAGCAGTGGCAGGTTTTTACAAGGGAACTCGTTCAACTTGGTTATCTAAAGTCGGAAGGTGACAGATACCCGATCGTAAAACTGACTCCGGATGGTAATGATATTTTATCCGGAACGAAAGAGGTTTTATTGACAAAACCGGAAGAAAAAGTTAAGATAATACAAAAAGATGTCGATGGAAGTTTAGATCATGATTTATTTGAAATTCTGAGGAATTTGAGAAAGAAGCTTGCCGATGATGCCGGCATGCCACCATACATCATCTTCCACGACTCAAGTTTGGTGGAGATGGCAACATATTTCCCGCGAAGTCGATCAGACTTTCGGACGATCAGCGGCGTTGGCGAACACAAGCTGGAGAAATACGGGGAACTGTTTTTAGAAGAGATTGCTGGTTATTGCGAATGCAAAGAGCATGGCATCAAACCAGAACTTATCAACATACATAGTTACTCTAAAACAACAACATCTACGCTGTAAGAAACGCTGGAGCTTTACAAACAGCGTTTAACAATTGAGAAAATCGCCCGGAAAAGGAATTTAACAACGGGTACAATCACATCACACATCGAAAAACTGATTTTATCTGGCGAAGAAATTGGCATTGATGAATTGGTTGACATTGATAAGTAAGAACATATCATAAGGACGATGTCGGTTTTGGGTAGCGAGAACTTAGCACCTATAAAAGAGGAGTTGGGCGATGGTTACACTTATGGGGAAATACGTCTGGTGAGGGCACATAAACTGTTGACTCACGAAATACCTTAGATTCAACTTTAAAAATTTTCTGTCGCCGTTTTATTCCGGATTAAAATCAAAAATTTGGATTATTCGGTGGCGGCAACGAAAGATATGCAGTTAAACCGCTTTGATACGTCCCCTTCCTCAAGTTAAGTCTCACGCCTTCCCCACATACTCCACAGCCCCCCTGCACATCAGATACACGCCCGCGTACTCGGGAACCGTGTTCACACCCTCCACAATCTCAAAATGTTTCCCGCACAGATCGCAGGCTGCGGGCATCTCAGCCGTGACCGAGATCACCTTATCCGAAAACACAACAGCGTCTTTCAGCGGATCGAAGACCTCGATGTTCTCAAGTGTCAGTGGGGCGACCCTCAGGCTCGAACCGCCGTGCAGGGACGTGGGGAGCCGGATCAGTCGCTTAATGTCGCCTGTTACCGGCTCATCAACGCTCGCCCCGATTTCCTGCACCGCCTGCAATCGCAACTCATTCCAGAATGATTCCGGGATATTCTTAAGAAAACCGGTGTCGCCATTCTTGATCAGTTTGATATTTGTATCATTCCCTGCGTTGATCAGTGCCTTTGCTTTTACCTTTCCAATGCCATCGAACTCCTGCAGCATCTTCATAGCATCATCCCGGTCATGTAAGCCCTGTAGATACCCAACAATCCAGCAATTGAATTTCGTTCCCCATCCACCGCTTTCCGCCCCGGGAATCGGCTTCATCGCAAACCCTGCCCCGCTCACATAGTCCACAATCTCCCTCCGCTCAGCACTTCCGAGCGTCTGCACCGCGGGATCGCGCACATGCACGTGGTAGCCGCGCCCTCCGGAGAAGACGATATCGAGCAACTCCCCGGAAAACCCGAAGTCGTCGGTCAGGAAATCGAGCAGTCTCATGGTCTCACTCTTGACCCGCGCAAGCATTTCAGGAAATGACTCCGGCGCATCCGGCAGGTGGTCAGCGTCCAGATCAAAGATCAGGTCTGCTCCAAGCCAGTGCTTGTCTGTCATCGTGCCCGCGCCGGGATGCTCGTAGTGCGCAACTGATGCGAATGCGTGGGCTGGAGTCATGCTCCGCAGGTATTCAAGTACCTCTATGCGCGAGAGAAACGCTTTGTGCCGGTACATCACGATCTTTGGCAGCGCATCGAAAAGGACGAAGCCCCACTCACGGCGCTCGAATTCTGGCGGCAGCTGGATCGGATATTCGAGATAATACTCCTTGAATTTCTCCCGCAGGAAATGTTTTGTCCGTTCGTTCATCTATTACGTGTTTACTCATCCACAATCGCTCTTTTTCTCAAAAACACGGATTTACAAGTGTTTATGTCTGTATGCGGCGCGGGTCGGGTGGCACCAGGTTCACAGGTCTTTCCTGCCTTTCTCGAAAACGGATGGGAGATGCACGAAATACCGTCCGCTTTCCTTCACGGACAGGATTATCTCCTCTCGCTCGAGCAGCGATTTGATATTTAGCTCGTACGACCCTTTATCAAGAATGCGGATCGATTCAACCTGTAGATCTGGGGTTTCCTCCTTTATTTCTGGCGCGTCCACATGCGTTTCCATACTGGGGGCGTCTTCAGTAGCTGGTTTTGCTGACACGTACAAAAACTTCTTCCAGCCACAATGCGGGCAGCCATCCATGATTTCGACTGAGCCGTTCTCGAAGATGTGTTCGCAATTGGTGCATTTGTGGGGCATACCTGTTATTCTGTGCTCATAGGTATTCTTTTATACCACTCCGCAAGCGTGATCTGGAATTTTTGCATTTTGAAGCATGTATGTGCTTAGCCGAAGTGAAAAACCACAAGATTACACAAGATTGGCACGAGAAGATAATAGTATGTTACACTCTTGACCCCTCCCGGATATGGATCGCCATCAGCAGCTTTAAGTATCGATTAATCGAAATACTACACCGGTGATCTTATGAGTGTACCAAGATTCTGGAGGCATATCAGTAGCAGGTATAATTTGATCGGAACGCGATGCAATACCTGTGGGGCGTATTACTTCCCACCGCGAACGATGTGCCCGGACTGCCGTAGGGATGGTATCATTGAGGATTACCAGTTCAGGGGCTATGGCGAGGTGGTCACATACACAATCATACGCACGGCATCGGAAGGCTTTGATATGCAGACCCCATATCCGCTTGCGATCATACAACTGGATGAGGGTCCGCGCATGACTGGTCAGGTGGTATGCGATCCTGAAGAGGTTACAATCGGGATGCGGGTGAAGCCCACGTTCCGGAAGCTTGGTGAGGACGGTGCCGCCGGCATTATATACTATGGAACCAAGTTTATACCTGCATGACGCCTCGGTGGCTCAGCTGGCAGAGCGAGTGATTTGTAATCACTAGGTCGCGAGTTCAAATCTCGCCCGAGGCTTCTTGGAACAACATGACTCGAAAAGGTGCGGCATGAACATATTTGATCTGGCCGACCAGAATTCGCATAATCTGCAGGAAAAAGTGCAGAACGGTCAAAATGACCAAAATCCGATCGGAAAGTTTGCTGGCTTTGTAACGGATCGGTGGACAATCTCGATAAATATGATGCCATCCGGTTTGCTTAAATTTTTAAGCTCTGGCAGATATAAGAATGGATATGAAGTAGCGAGAGAGGATGCGGAAATGATGGGGGGGATGGGGAAAACGGGCGTATCAGTAGAACAGTTACTGAAGAAGCGTCTAAAAGGCTATTATGAATCAAGGACGGAGTTTAACCAAGTCTTTGAAGATGGTGAACGATTCAAGTATGGCGCATTAAACATTGGTGGTCTGGGTCCAACAAAAAAATATGGAAGCTATTGTGTTGTGATTAAACGGGAACGATCAGAAGAATTTTCGGTTCTGGCGTTCATAAAAGAAGATAGCCTCAACAACTATGTGGATGGAGGTCATGTGGATATCGAAAGGTTGAAGCTTGATGTTGCAAACAGAGCGTGTGTTCATATTCTGGCAGTTATCAAGCATGGAAATGATGTAGAGGGACTTTCTGCTAATGAATGTGTATCTATGGTCTGTTGCGATGAACATTACATCGAGGCGATAACGGCAGACGACATTTTAAATAAGCACATAAATAGTGTGCGAATGAGCAAAAAAGAGAGCTCTCATGTTGGAAAACAATTCTTTGATGTGATGTATCGCGGATCATTCGATATCGAAAAGCGACATCGCATAGATGATTTTATAAATATACGGAATCTTTTAACAGCTAACAGGATTGAACTGGAGGTGCTATGCGAAGATGAAATTTAAAATAATTGCTGCCGCTCCGGACGATGGATGGGGTTTCGTTTCAGAAGAAGAAAAAATATTCCTGTTACGTCCTCCGTATACCTCTTCGGATAAGATTGAAGTTTCGATGAAGGTCGTGGAAAATGCCATCCACATACGCGGATTCGAAGAGTATGACATCACTCTCAATACCGTAAATGAAGTGGTCCGATCTCTAAAGGAGATGTATATCGAATCGAAAAGGAGGCAGGGCATAGATCCGCCATCATCGGAGCAGTTAAAAGAATTCTTGAAATATGCTACCGATGATGTGCTTTTTGGGTATCTGAACAGGGCAAATGATGAGTTAATTTCCGAAGGAAAGCTCGATGCTGCCGAAGCTATAGCATCGGACTTGTTGGATTTGGAGAATGTACGAAACAATACCGATATGTCACATATAGCAACAGACATTCTTAAAAAGTGTAGCCAGGAGCGAAAAAGTAGGAAACAGTCAATACATGACTTATTATCCATCGACTCACAAAGAACATGGGCGGATAAATACCCCCATGCAACAGCTATATATTCAGTAGATTCTATAAATGAACGTCAAAAACTAATCTCAGCGAGAGGGCAGATGATGCCGATGTGTGCGGAGTGTTAATCATGGAAACGATTACGTTCTATTCGTATAAAGGAGGGGTTGGGCGCACATTAGCTTTGTCTAACATTGCAATTTACTTATCTCGTTTTGGTCAGAACGTCTGCATCATGGATTTTGACTTGGAGGCGCCCGGGCTTCATTACAAATTTCCACAATCCATCAAAACCGCCGATATCACGAGTGGTTTGATCGATTATATATACGAGTTTACACATAATAATGTCATTCCAGAATCGTTGAATGGATTTGCACCGGAACTCATCCCTCAGTCAAACTCCCAAGGTTGGATCCGATTGATTCCTGCGGGTGGTATCCTTTCTCCGGATTATTGGCGAAAGTTGGCGTCGATCGATTGGCATAGTTTGTTTTACGAAGAGGGCGGCGAAGGCATCCCGTTCTTTCTTGAACTAAAGGAGAGGATAAGGAAAGAATTTAACCCTGATTTTCTACTCATAGATTCCAGAACAGGCATAACCGAAATGGGCGGCTTATGCACATCCCTTCTACCAGATAAAGTTGTGTTTCTAATCGTCAACAATCAAGAAAATATTGAAGGGGCGCGTCAGATACTTCGAAGTATCCAGACAGTTGAACGTTTCCCGGGGCAGAAGCCAATAAAAGTAACCTTTGCACTCACTCGCATTCCGTTTCTTGAAGAAGGGAACGGTGGGGGAATAGAAAGGCAGATAGTAAAAGATATACAAGATTTCTTAAATGAGCCTGTGGAAGATTTAGAGAGCCAGTTAAATATTGAAGACATCTGTATACTCCACTCTGATAGAGAATTGGAATTGTCAGAGTCTCTGAGAATAAGTCAAGAAGGAGCTATCAAAGGAACGCCACTATTGCAGGATTACCTACGACTTTTTTCAAAAATCATTCCTAAGGAGGTTATTGAACCAAAACTTGATAGCATTTTTGAGGTGATCACTGCTACCGAGAGTTTATTTGATGACCCTGATAAAACTCAACGGGAGTTAGAGGGGCTTGTAGTAAGTTATCCACATCCAAAAAGTCTTGAGAAACTTATTGATTTCTATATTCTTCGCAATGTAGGAAGGAAAAAGATGTTAGATGCATTTCATAAGTTATGGGGCACCTATGGAATTGACAATCCGAAGATATTATTGAAATACGTTCCACTTTTTATGAAATGGGATTTATCTCAATGGGCTGAGTCAAAATTTGAATTATCGATAATAGAAAAATATCTTGAATCAAGTCCGGATGATAGAATTGTGGTTGAGAAGAGATTGGCTGAGGCATATAGTAGCTATAGCAGACCAAAAACGGCATTAAAGCACTATCTCCAACTTTTAAGTGAAGTTAAAGAGAAAAGTGAAGTAATTGGAGAAATTCTTGATATTTGCATAGGGGAAAAGCTTTATGATACTGCTACAGAATTATTCGAGAAATATTCCGATATTATTAATATCGATGCATCTTTACGAGTGAAGAAGTTAGAAGTTATGTCCAACGCGGGTAACATAGAAGAAGTGCGAAAACTGCTTGACGATGAAAGGGTCACAGAAAAAAATCTCCTTGAAGAAAACCCTTATTTATATGTTAAGGTGATGGCGAGGTTAGGAAGATCAGAAGAAGCAGATAAGAAACTAAATATGATGCTTAAAGATGCTTTGATGAGTAGAAGTCGTAAAAGACTATACGGAATAGGGGCGATTTTTTATGGATTGGATAGAGCAGACGAATTTAGAGATAAAATATCACGAATGCGTCCGGACGCTGATGATATACTTCATGAGCTAGATCGCAGGTACACTCATCACTTTTTATAGTACTGGAAACATTATATTTTAAAATATGTGACGATCCAGATTTTATCGACTGACACGGCAAAATCAAGATTCTGCTTAAATTAAAGAGATACTTGAACCGTGCAAATATCACTATCAAGATTCACATGAAATTACCACCAGCGATATTGATAGCTGAAACCGATTTTCATAACGCGTGGGCGCGGGCGGTGCGGCACGTGTTGCGTGACGGGATGCAGGTAACGATCGGCGATTCGTCCGAGCCAAAGCCGATTAAGGATGCTTGCGTACTCTTTGAACTCACCGGCAATGCGATAAAGCAGATCGAGAGCCATGAACTGCACCCGCAGTTTCCGTTCCCGCACATCGACCAGTACTGCAAGGGATTCACAAGGGAATACCTGTCAGAGTATATCAAAAAACCGGAACCGGAACAGTTCGCATACCTGTATTTCGAGCGGCTTGCCATGTACGAAGGTCTTGACCAGATCAGACGCCTGCGAGAGTGTCTTGCGATTCAGAAGACTGCAGGGATCACGTCAAACCGCGATCAAGCAATCACATGGCAGCCCAAAATAGATCTCGGGAATGTGTCGCCACCGTGCCTTCAGCGCGTCCAGATCAGGTACCTCGGAGGGGCTGGGGATGGTGTGGATGTCCATCTAACCTGGCGATCCAGGGACCTGTACACCGCGTGGCAGGCAAATATCGTTGCGATAATCGACATGCTGAACCGCGAGGTGATCCGTCCGAACAACTGCCGGATCGTTAGGTTGATCGATTATGCCGACTCGTTGCACATCTACGCGAGCGATAAAGATGCAGAGCGAGTGAAACCCCTGCCAGTTAGCCCGCAGAAGTAGAAAATCACTATAACAACAGCACCTGATGCATTCGTTACGCACTCACTTTAACTAAACCGACATCATCCGATTTCCCGGCTCCCGGCGCGGCGGCTTCAGGGCTTTGGAAAGTCCGTCCGGGTTATGGCGATGTGAAGTATATCGGTAGCCCCAACCACCATATTACCGGACGGAAATTTGCCTCTCGTGCCCCATCAGGAATCTCCTGACGTTAAATTCAGCGATCCGATGTCATGGATCATCGTCTCCACGTTGTCAGGGTCAGGCAGCATCAGGATGTTGCAGTTGATGTTATGATCCACAACATGCAGCGCGCTGTTGAACACGATTGCAAGATTGTTCTCGCTTGCCCCGTCCATCGACAGGCTAATCAGGGAACTCAGCGTGTCACATGCGATCGCCGGCGGACTCTGCGTCAGTTCCAGGGATAAGGCATCTGCCATCACATCAATGAACGGCGATGTCAGGATGTTACCGATCTCAAGTATTGCGGACTCCTGCATCTCGGTCAGGTAGTCCAGAGGATCATCCTCGTCCATCCCTGCAAGCATGATGTCAGCCATCTCGCGTGCGCTCTCAATCGAGAGAATTGTCAGCACCGTGCCCGATAACTTGCCGGAAAAGCCCACGTATGCCCCCACAATCGCGTCACCAGTCAGTTTCAAGATATCCGGGATGCTTTTGATTGCATCCACGTGGACTGCGGAGACATCCATCTCAACAGCCATGCAGAGCATCTCAGAGAGCGACTCAACCACAATAGACGCGCTGTTATCGCCCAGCTCCTTTAATGATTCAAGATTTTCAAGTTCTACCATATTTACTCCAGACTATCAAACATCAGTTGCATCTTATCAGGATCAGGGAGCACCAGAATGTGGCAGTCGATATCCTGGTCGGTGATGCGGATCGCGCTGTTGAATACCACGGCAAAGTCCCCCTTCTCAGATGCCCGCGCAAGTGAGGCATCGATGATCGATGGGACATAGTCACATACATACGCAGGCGGCGTCTGGGTAAGCCCCATGCCAAATTCGTTCGCCCACACATCGATGAACGATGATGTGATGATGTTTCCCACCTCCTCAACCGCCGACTGCTGCATTTCCGTTAGCACCTCGTCTTCGGCAGGCTCGTCGCCCATACCTGCCAGCATGATATCAGCAAGATTTTGGGCAGACGGAATCGAGAGCAGTGTCAGTACCGCCCCCGGAAGTTCGCCGGTGAACCGCACAAACAGCCCGATCATCGCATCGTCGGTTATGCCTATGGTCGCCGGGATTTGTTCGATCTCGGTCATGTTGACCGCCGAGACCTCCATCACCACTTCCGCACTGGTCATCTCGGCAAGCGATTGAACCACCCTCTCAGCGCTCTGGTCACCCAGCCGTTTTAGCCCTCTCAGGGTATTCATTCCGATCATGACTATTGACCTAGTAAGCTCTCGACTTCCTTGATGACACTTGGTCCCTGGAATGGTTTGGTGATATAGCCCCTTGCGCCGGCTTTGATCGCCGCCTTCACCTTCTCGTCCTGTCCGACAGACGTGCACATGATGATCTTTGCGTCAGGATGTTTGTTCGTGATGTTGCTCGTTGCAAGTATTCCATCCATGTGCGGCATTACGATGTCCATCATCACGAGGTCCGGAGTCAACTGATCATACATCTCAATTGCCTCCACCCCGTTTTCGGCTTCTCCTACGATGTTGTGCGAAGCTGCAAGCACTTTCTTCAGGAGTGCCCGCATAAACTTCGAATCATCGACAAGCATTATGTTTGCGATACTAACCCCTCCGTATTCCTTATATCTGCATTTTCTTGTTCACTATATTTCTACCTTTCGGCGTAAGCTTGACATCCTTCCGGAGGCGGACCAGTTCCACAAGCCCGTAGGATATCAATTTGTCATAGATCAATTCGATCTGATCCACGTCCATCTCTTCCATGAATGTGGGCACCTCGAGTGCGGAGACGCCGGAATATAGCGCGACCAGTATCTCTTCCTCGGTCTCAGCGATCGCTGCATCAGATGACGAATCTGTTGCACTGTCGCTTGCATGACTGGATATCACCCCCTGCTCGCGCAGGTGGTCATTGATGTACTCTATGAGTGAATTCTGAATTCCTGAGAGTATGAATGTGTTATATGTATTTTCGCTGTCAGAATGTTTGATATTTACAATCTGCTTCACTTTCCCGCCGATATTCGGACTCTCGGTCTGCACCATCTCGATGTTATTCATCCGGATCTCAACGTTGCCTGCCTTGCGCTGGATGATTAGTTTGTCTGCCGCGCCACCCGGCGTCCACGCAATGTTGAGAAGCCCTTGCACCCACTGGACGCCGTCCTTGATCACTCCACCAACCTTTGCAGGGTGTAGAATATACACAGGCTTCTTATTTAGCCGCAGGAACATGATGTACTTCTTCAGTTTCTTCAGTTGCGCAGACTGCCCTGCGATCGCGACCGTTATCTCCTTGTTTTCGCTAACATACGTGATAGCGATATAATCCGAAACCGATGTTCCGAGTTGTTTCTTCGAAATCTCCCTTCCAAGACTTGAGATCGCTGCAAGCGGGACGCCTTTCTTGTTGTTGCCCTGCATGAGCCAGATGCCACCATAAGTTAGCACAACCTTGCACGGCATCCAATTCGCCTGTGTGGCATACGTCTCTATGAAGAGGATTTTGCCATCCAGCCATGTAACGATCTTTTCTTCGCCCATATCACTTTCTGTATATTCGTTCTTTGTTATTTATGGGTATGAATTTGTCTTTCGCATCGCCGACCAGTGTCTCGGTCTTTCCCATGACAAAATACCCGCCAGCAACCAGTGATTTATAGAAATTTACGAATAACGTCTCTTGCAACTCCCTTGAGAAGTATATCACAACATTCCTGCAGAATACCACATCCATCATCGATTGTGGTCGGTCATTGATCAGGTCATGTTTCCTGAACGTGACCATCTTTCTGTTGGGCGCGATCACCTGATATTGCCCACCATCAGTTTTTTCGAAATACTTCGTCAGGTATGCGGGCTTGACCCCCTTTAAGAGGTCGGGGCTATATATCCCTTCGCCCCCCCTCTTCAGGGACGCGTCATCGATATCAGTTGCAAGAAGCGTGATCTTGAAATTCTTGATATTCGGACCGAGTATCTGATCAATCAGTATCGATATCGTGTACACCTCGGACCCATTGGAACAGCCTGCACTCCATATACGCAAGCTGTTCTGCTTTTTTTCCTGCTTTTCTTTGATAATCGATCTTAAAACACTCTCGACTTCTTTGAACACACTGACGTCCCGGAAAAACTCGGTGACATTGACGGTGAGCACGTTCAGCAGTACTTGGTACTCATCCGGGACCGTGTCGAGTATCTTTATGTAATCGCGGTAGGTCTTTGCTCCTGTGGCGCGCATCCTGATGGCAAACCTTCGCTTCAGATATGGGTCCTTATACTGGTTACAACTGAAGTGCTTGTCACTGGATATCTTATCCTTCAATTTCTCGAACTCATCCATCTAAATCACCTTTGATCCTTTAGCAATCGTTTTTATGACGTATTTTCCGTCATTGGTATGTAATTCAACTGTCCTTCCGTAATTCAAACCAACGTCCTCCGAAAGCAGTCTGATCCCTTCCTGTTTCAGTTTCTCTTTTACTGCAGTGATGTTGTTATCACCGACTTTCAGAAACGAACTACTGTCCTTCGCGCAGGCGAACATGTGTGCCCCGCCCGCGATCTTGGCAGTTATATTCTTTTTAATGGCGTGTTTCCGGATCATCTTCTCAATAGTCATATCAACAGCCGTATCCGCGTATTTCATCGGGTTGAGGTCACCACCGTTGCTTTTGCTTGAGGTGCGTTTGCTGGTCGGGAGCATGATGTGCGCAAGCCCGCCCACGCGGGTCTTTGTATCATATAGCGCTATGCCGACACACGACCCAAGTCCGATGGTAATCAGCACCCCTGGCTCAGTAGCCACCTTCAGATCAGCCATTCCCACTTTGATGATCTCCGGCATTCCAAAATCCTTCTTATTCTTTATTCATGGAGTTTTTTCCATATTCACTACAACATCGAGGCAACGTCCAGTATCATGATCACTTTACCGTCACCGAGGATGGTAGCGCCAGCAAACCCTTTGACGCCCGCAAGCATTCCGCTTAACGACTTGATTGCGATCTCCTGCTGTCCGATCAGTGAATCCACCACCAATCCGACCTGCTGACCTCCGCGGTCCACTACCACCGCGGTAACCTCTTCGTGCCCGTTTTCAGATACGTTCCCGAACAGATCATGCACCCACATAAGTGGCAGCACATTACCACGCAGCGTTATCAGTTTCTGCTGCCCCATCACCCGGATACTGGCAGTCGGCACGGATATCGTTTCAAGAACGCTGCTGATCGGCACGGCATACACGTGCTGGGCAACCTCGACGAGCAGTGCCTGGATGATCGCCATTGTGAGCGGAAGTTTCAGTGTTACGGTTGTGCCAACGCCAACGTCCGATTCAAGAGAGACGCTTCCACCAAGTGCTTCGACGCTAGTCTTTACGACATCCATCCCGACACCTCTTCCGGAGATATCTGTGATCGCCTCTGCCGTGGAAAAGCCAGGCGCGAAGATCAGCATCAGCGCATTATCATCGCTCATCGTATCTGCTTCTTCCTGACCTATAAGTCCCTTACTGACCGCCTTTGCTCGCAGCTTATCAGGATCGATGCCACCACCATCATCAGCCACCTTGATATCAACATGATTCTTTTCCCTGCGTGCAATTAGCCGGATGATCCCTCTTGCGGGTTTGCCTGCACTTTCCCGCACGTCTGCAGATTCGATGCCATGATCGACACAGTTTCTGATCAGGTGCACCATTGGTTCCCCGATCTCATCAAGCACAGTCCGGTCAAGCTCGATGTCCCTGCCTTCAACGACCACTTCGATCTCCTTATCCTTCTTCTTTGCAAGGTCCCGCACCATTCGCGGGAACCGGTTGAATACCTGATCAACAGGAACCATTCGCATCTGCATGACCTCATCACGCAGATCATTGGTCAGTCGGTCGATGTTTGACACCGTTTCATCAAGTTCTTTTATTTGATGGGTTGACTGAATCTCTAAAAGCCTGATTTTGTTAATGACAAGCTCTCCAACCATGTTGACAAGCGCGTCCAGCTTTTCTATGTTAACACGCACGCTCTGCACGTTTCGCACAACCTCCGGCTTTTTCGCACCTGCCGCAGGTGTTTTCTGCACAGCAGGCGCCGCTTCTGGCGTTGATTTGGCTTCTGACTCCGGTGTGCCTTCTGCCGCTGGTTCTGCCGCTGCTTCTGACACTGGTTCAGCCGACTCGACTATTACCGGTATTATGTCCACATTTGAAACCTCATTGACATGTCTAACCGACTCCTGAATGGCATCGCCATCTTCTTCGGTGCCAAAGATCACCTCGAAGCCCTGTTCAAATTCCCCGTCCTCTATCGCCTCAGTGCCGGGTATGGTTGCAAGGATGTCTGCGTGGTCGCCGATGCACTTTAGCACCATCATCGCACGGACTGATTTCAGTGCGCAAGTATCTTCAAGATCGATCCGCATTTTAAATACGGAAAGACCCTGGTTAATCGCATCATTCGCTATTTCCAGATCATCTTCGCTGAGCGAAATCGCCTGCCCTACTCCCGGCGGTTGGGGGGGCGCCTCCGCAGGTTCTGGCTGCCCGGCTCCGGCAGGTTCTGCTGGCGCAGCGGATCCTGCCTGCGCTTCAGCACCTCCTTCTTCGGTCAGCAGACCGTTGAGCTGGTCCACCAGATCCGAAACATCGACACTGCTTGGCGAATTAGCATCGATCTCGTCGATCATAATCTCAAGCAGGTCAAAACAATCGAATGTCGTATCCAGCACCACTGATGTTACGGCAGTTTCGCCGTTTCTGATCGCATCAAGGACGTTTTCCATCCGGTGCGTCAGTTTATTCAACTCCATAAAGCCCATCGTTGCGGATGAACCTTTCAGAGTGTGCGCTGCTCGAAATATGTTATTCAGAAGATCAATGTTGGACGTATCGTGTTCCAGATCAAGCAACGATTGATTTAATATCTGTAAGTGTTCCCTTGCTTCATTCACAAACTCTTCCTTATACTCCGCCATATCAGTGTCCATTTCATAACCCCCGTTTCAATGTTTTCGTTTCAATTATATTAACATTTCCGCAATATCTCTGCCGGTATCTGTGACAGCGGTACAACCCGGTCCACGCATCCTGTCTTGTACGCTTCCTGTGGCATGCCATATACTACGCAGGATGCTTCGTCCTGTGCGATGGTGGCGCCGTTGTTCGCCTTGATCACTTCGATGCCGGTTGCGCCATCGCGCCCCATCCCGGTCATGATCACCCCGACCATCTTCGATTTGTAGACCTCGGATGCGGTGGTCATCATCGGATCAACAGCAGGTCTGACCCCATGTATCTTCGGGTTCTTGTTCATGTGAACTTTGCCATCTTTGCCCACCGTCATGTGGTAATCGCCCGGAGCAAGGAGTGCAAGCCCTGGCTCGAGTTTGTCCCCCGCACTTGCTTCCTTGACCCGGATCGCAGAAATGTCGTTCAGCCGATCTGCAAACCTCGCCGTAAAATCAGCCGGCATGTGCTGCACGATCAGCATCGGCGGAGTGTCTACCGGGAAATGAGGCATGATCTCTGCAAGCGAAGCCGGACCTCCTGTGGACGTACCGATCGCAATAATCTTCTTACTTGTGCTGGGCGTGTATTTCAGTGGTTTTGCTGGTGCGCTCTTCTTCTTTGGTATCAGTGTCCGGGGGTTGGACTGTGCTGCGGTTTTCACTTTCTCAAGTAATATGCTCTGCACCTTTCTCACGTCAAGCGAGACCGCTCCTGACGGCTTCTGCACATAGTCGACCGCACCACGACTAAGCGCGGTCAGTGTGGCATCAGCACCCTTCTGTGTCAGTGTGCTGAGCATGACTACCGGCACAGGGCATTCCTTCATGATATGCCCGAGTGCAGTGAGTCCGTCCATGCGCGGCATCTCGACATCCATCGTGACAACGTCAGGTTTCAATTCTTTTACTTTTTCGATAGCTTCGATTCCGTTTTTTGCGTTACCGCAAACCTTAATACGCGGATCAGACTCCAGCATGTCTGACACGATCTTTCGCATGAACACCGAATCGTCTACAACCAGTACTTTCAAATACTCACCCCATTACTATATCATGCGTCCATTAATAAAAACCTTATCCGTGGTTGAGGTTGTGTACATGTTTAACTGCGGTGACCAAAACCACGAGATTTCTCGTGAAAACCCGTGTAATATTGTAGTTAGCTAAACACATACGTCATTAGATGCAAGCTCGATCATTTTAGCCACCACCAAAGAATCCGGGTGGCGATATCAAAGAGTACGCGGCAGGAAAATGATCAGGAATTGCCAGAAGAACTACACCCGACCTCTCGCGTGCTCAACCACATGCCCGAGTTCTGCCGCAATTATCTTGATGCCAAGTTTTACCGCGTTCGACGATCCGGGCATACAGAAGACCGCCCGCCCACGAACGACGCCTGCAATGGCTCTTGTCAGCATCACCGCGTAACCAATCTCAGCCATGCTCTCTGCACGGAATATCTCGCCAAATCCGGGCATTTCCTTGCCAAGGAGGGGTCTGATCGCTTCAATCGTAACGTCCCCCGGTGTAAGCCCGGTCCCGCCTGTTGTGATGATGGCGTTGGCATCGGAATCCATCGCTTTTGCAAACCAGTGCTGAATCATGTCAATATCGTCAGGAAGTAGCGTGTATCGCACGGTGTGACCATCCATCCTGAGCGCATCGATGATGATTGCTCCGGATGTGTCATCCGTATCCGCGGGATCCGGAGCGCTTCCATGTTTTAAGTATCGCGAGGAGCTGATCGTTGCAACCTCGATTACGTACCCGCGTCGTGCGTGTTTCCTGTGCTCGTCAGATGGGTTCATGGTGTCCAATCGGCAGCCAACTGATATATAGTATTTCCGGGCGACGTATGTGTTTAGCTGTAACTTGTGGTTAGCTAAACACGTACCTTTTTCGGGCACTGTGTAAAAATCCAGTGAATTACCACCGCGGAGAATGCTGAGGGCGCAGAGTTTCGAGACCGTTTTCAACCTTCGGCGGTAAAATTCAGGGGCATGACGATCTCGCTGGGAAAATCGACAGTGCCGGGCTCGGGCAAGGGTTGCGACGCGAGATACCAGAGAGCCGTACTTTTTTGTAAATGGAAACTATAATAAACTATCATAAATACTGACGCTCCCCCCTCACATTCCACCGTAGGGGATGCTCACAGTCACACCGGGAACGGCAGCCCGTCCAACCCATGCTTGGTAAAGTTCTTGATAATCTCAAAGACATCGTCATACTGGTCGATGCCGCGGTTGCGCATCTCCTCGAGTATCCGCGCCCGCAGGAAGAGGTCATCATAGATCTTTCGCGTGTCCTCATACCCCTGGATCTTCGCAATCTTATCCTCGAGGATGAAACTGTTGTTAAGCCCTCTGAACGAGTGAAGATCAGTCTCAGGGTCCCACATGAAGACTGCTCTCGTGACCACGCCGCCCACCTCCTCGTAGTACCCCTCGATCTCTTCGATTGAGAGACAACGTCGCAAAAACTTTCCTTTCACATAAACCGCCTGCAGGATCATTGCAACATTCAGGTTATCGATAAACGTGACCGGAATGTTGATCGGGTCGCCGGTGAGCCTCTGGATCATCTTCTTGACCGCTGACGCGTGGAACGTGGCGATTACCGGGTGACCGGTCTGCATCGCCTGAAACGCGGTCGCGCCCTCTGCGCCACGGATCTCGCCGACGATGATGTAATTCGGTCTCGATCTGAGTGCGGCTTTGAGGAGTAGGAATGTATCGACCCTCGAATCCGCAGGTCCTGATTCCCGTGTTATCAGCCGCTGCCAGACGTCGTGTGGTGGCATAACCTCTGGTGTATCCTCAATGCTGTAAATCTTCGATTTTTCCTGGATAAAGGCGAGACACGCATTTAACATCGTCGTCTTCCCGGATGCGGTCTCGCCTGAGAAGAATATGCTCATTCCATTCTCAAGACAGAGCCACAGATATGCAGCCATCTCACTGTTGATGCCGCCCCAGTTGATCAACTGGATGATGCTTACCGACTCCTCGCTAAACTTCCGCATCGTGAAACTGCTGCCCGCGATGCTGATATCCTCGCTGTAGATGATGTTGATCCTTGAGCCGTCAGGAAGCGCGCCGTCAGCGATCGGTGTGGACTCGCTCACAGGTCGCCCGATGCGCTCACTCATGCTCCGCATCCAGTCGTCAAGATGCTTCTGGTCGCCGAAACCAAGATTGGTCTTGATCATATCGTATTTTTTGTGTATGATATAGATGTTGTTTACACCAATGCTGTGAATATCCTCAAGATACGGGTCCCTGATGATCGGTTCGATCGGACCGGAGCCTACAATGTCTCGTTCAAGATAATACGCCATCTTGTTGAATTCCATCTGGGTGAGCTGGACTTTCCGCGAGATCATCCCAAATCCAAGCTTTTCAGGAATGCTTTTTTTGGCGGTATCCGACCCACCTGAATTGCCCGACCCACCCGCACCGACCACCACCGATTCGCTGAAGAGCTTTGAGATCTGCTCCCGAAGTTCGGTTTCTGATGCCGGAATCGGCTCATTCGGTGCTTTCTCAAGGATCAGGTCCTTCACCTCGTCAAGCTTCTCCAGCTCATGCGGCAACAGCACCGGCTCAATTGCGATGTACTCTACCTTAGCATCCTTTTCAGTGCCATATAAATGAATAAAAACCGGGTCACCAACCGGAAGGAGGATGTTTGGAAATACGGGGAGGTCTCCTGCAAGTTTTGTCATGAATTCAGGAGTTGTGTTGGTCTCTTTGCTAAATTTATCTATATATTCTTTCAGATGCGGATTTCGCTGCATTGCCATCTCAAATTCATTCATTTAGCACACACTCCCCTCACGAAACTGCTGATATCTCGATAACCAGTCCGACATTTGGCTCGATCCGGAATCCAACCATCTGGGTCACCTGTCCCTTCGCTCCGGTGAACTTGTTGACGACTATCGTCCGTTTGATCTCATTTCCGGAGGCTTTGACATTCAACGATATGTATATATCACTGGACGAATGCAATACTGACATGATATTATCGTCCAACTGGTCCGGTTCAAGGGTGATAATAATGATCTTTCCGATCCCGTTTAGTTTCTTGAAGAAAGAGACGAGATCAAGAGTCTTTTCGGCATCTGCGCTGTACTTGATCAACGCCGAGATTGTGTCAATGATGATCACATCGTTCGCGAATAGCTCCTTTGCACCCATCAAGCGCTGTAAAAAGTCATTCCGGATCTTTGCTGCCTGCACGAGTGGTATCACAGGAATGAACAGCAGTTTCCCCTTGAGCAGATAGCTTGCGATCGGATAATCGAGCGAATACATCTGGTTGATGAATCCTTTGGTGGTCTGCTGGGTTGAAATGAGAGTTACCGTGGTTCCGTTGTCCGCCATGCCATAACAGATCCGCTGGCTGATTGTGCTCTTGCCACTACCGTTTCCACCCTCTATTACCACCAGCGATCCGGGCGGAAAGCCATCTCCGAGCTTACGGTTGAGTTCATCACGTCCGAGATAGAATGATTTTAATTCTGCCAAATTTGGTCACCTTTTATAATGTGCTTCGTTTTTCATGTCGTAGTAGCGTATCCGCAGCCGCTGGTCACCGAGATGGTGGGTGGGGGACCAGTATTCGATCAAAAATCCGATAATCTGGGTAACTTTGGTTTGTGCGCCGGCAAATTTGTTGACAAGGATAGTATATCTGAGATCACCCATCTCCAAACTTTTTTTAAGCGCCAGATATATATCGGAAGCTGATACGAACATGTTCATGACATCAGGATCGAACATATCCGTGTCTATCGCAAGGACGATCGTCTTTTCAAAGGAAACGGTCTTCTTGAAGAAATTTACCAGATCAATCGTTTTTTGTGCATCTATGCTGTGCAATATCAGCGACGAAATTGTATCGATGATAATCACATCATTGGTGAACAGTGCTTTTGCCGCCATCAACCGATGGATGAAGTTTGATCTGGACTTCATCTCCTGTGTTAGCGGCAGAACCGGAATAAACAGCAGTCTGCCGCTGGTCAGATGCTTTGCAATCGAGTAATCGAGTGCCTGCATCTGGAAGATGAAACCCTTCGTTGTCAGTTGGGTGGATATGTATGTTACTGACACGTCGTTTTCCAGCAGCCCAAAGCAGACCCGCTGGCAGGTGAGACTCTTACCACTACTGCTCGTCCCCTCTGCCAGTACCAGTAACCCGCGTGGAAATCCGCCCCCGAGTTTCTGGTTCAGCACATCACGCTCGATCCAGAATGAATATACATCCCCCAATCTCTGCACCTGTATCTTTAATTATGTGTCTATCGTATTAACTCTTCTTGGTGCGTAGCTGGCATGCCATGGAATCTGTAACGTGCATTGCCAGAATGCGGTAATGACCACGGATTACCGGAGTAAAGATTTATAAACATGCGCATATAATGCCATATTAACCAACTAAGGATGTGCTGGAATGGATACAAAAAATACGATATATTCCGCGATGATGGTCATATCTGCGCTTGTGCTGACGGTTGAGTGGCTCAAATGGCTGGAAAACGACAATCCGGTGATCTACGTCTCTGCGATGGTGCTGGTCGGGTCACTTGCCGCCATGATCATAAACATAGATGTGCGGATCGCGGAAATTAATTCCAAGATCGATGCGAAGGAGCAATCGTTGCGAATCAACATCCAGGGCGTGGAAGTGAATATGGAACGCAAGCTGGATACCATGGTTAGCGAAAATAGAGCCAGTATACAAGAACTTACAGGACGATTCTACAGGTAACCACCCAATCATGCGAAAAGCAACCATACACCGAAGTACCATGGAAACCCGGATCGATATAACGTTTGTTATTGATGGCACCGGCGCATCAGAGATCGACACGGGAGTTGCGTTCCTTGACCATGTGCTAAGTTCGTTTGCAAGGCACGGGTTATTTGACCTGACGATCCGTGCGGCAGGCGACCTCGAACTCGGTGACCACCATCTGGTTGAGGATATCGGCATCGTGCTCGGGCAGGCAATATCAGAGTCGCTCGGCGACCACGCCGGGATTGCACGATTTGCGGATATCAGGGTGCCGATGGATGAATCAATCGCAAGTGTGGTCATGGATCTGAGTGGCAGGAGCTATCTGGTATTTGATGTGGATTTCTCGTCAGATGTAGTCGGAGATCTCACAACGCAGATGGTGTCGCACCTCTTTCACTCCTTGGTCGGCAATGCCGGCATCAATGCCCACATCTCAGCGCAGGGCGAGAACGACCACCACCTGATCGAGGCGATCTTCAAGGCGTTTGGGATCGCGCTTGCAAGGGCAGCGGCGATCGAGCGATCGGACATACCGAGTACGAAAGGCGTGCTTACGCGGACCTGATGAGCCTGATTTGGGTAGCGTGGAGAAATGGCTTGAATGATACAAATCAAAATGTAGACCTACAATGCAGAGTGGATGGGACGGATGGGAATGTTGAACGGTATATGGTTCAAATCAAAGATTGAACTGAAAATGGTTGACAATTGAAGGTGGAATGATATGAATATATTAATAACAGGCGGAGCGGGGTTCATAGGTTCAAATCTCGCAGAGGAACTCATGAAGAAGCATGAAGTGGTCATAATCGATGATCTCTCCACCGGAAATGCAGAAAATGTTGAGAATCTCGATGTGGAACTTGTACAGGGCAGCATCACAGATCCGGATCTGCTTAAGGAGAATTTCAGAGGCGTCGATTATGTCTTTCACCAGGCAGCGCTTCCGAGTGTCCAGAGGAGTGTGGAGGAACCGGTTCTGGCAAACGAGGTGAATATATGCGGGACACTAAACGTGCTCGTTGCTGCGAGGGATGCCGGTGTTACGAAGGTGATGTATGCGTCGTCGTCATCTGCTTATGGTGATATGCCTGAACTTCCTAAGAGAGAGGATATGAAGCCGGATCCAAAGTCCCCGTATGCCGTGGCGAAACTTACGGGCGAGTACTATTGCAGGGTTTTTAACGAGATCTACGGCTTGAAGACCGTTGCTCTCAGGTATTTCAATGTCTATGGTCCGAGGCAGGATCCGGCATCTGATTATGCGGCTGTGATACCAAATTTCGTGAACCGGATCATGGCTGGCAATGCGCCGATCATATATGGGGACGGGGAGCAGACCCGGGATTTCACGTTTGTGCGTGATGTGGTGCAGGCGAACGTGCGTGCGATGGAGTCGGACGCGACGGGTGTGTTTAATGTGGCGGCAGGGACGCGGATCAGTGTCAATGATCTCGCCGGGATGATTATGGGGATCATCGGAAATCACCTGGACTGTGTGCATGAGGCACCAAGAGCGGGAGACGTGCGGGATTCGCTTGGGGACATCTCAAAGGCGCATGAGGGATTTGGGTACGTGCCGCGGTACGGGATGGAGGATGGGCTTAAGGAGACTATTGGGTGGTTTGGCAGCGGGGTTGAATAATATTTGGCTCTCCGATATTTCGAGTAACAGTCCTGCCGAGCCATACCGGATTAGCCATCTATCCAAGTACCCCTGCATCGGTTTTGCAGAGTTTCCGGTCGGTTGGAAAATATAATGAACCGCAGATAAACGCGGACGAACGCAGATTTGCCAATCCGGCAGCTAATAACCACACCCACACGAGGTGAATCGCGGTAACATGCCAAAAGTACTGGTACTCGATGCCCAGATGAGAAATTCGCTCGCCATAATACGATCTCTCGGGAAAAAAGGATTCAAAGTGGACGCAGGAGAGGAGACTCGATTCGCAACAGGGTTCTTCTCCGGATACTGCGCGGATCACATTGTTTACCCGTCACCGACAAAACATCCGGAAGAGTTCACCGCTCATGTATTGGATATAGTAAAAAGCAGAGACTACGACGTCATCTTCCCGGTGACCGACGCTACAGTAATACCCATACTCAAGCGGAAGGATGAATTCTCAGAGCACACGATTGTGCCATTCGCAGATTACTCAACTGTGATTAAGGCGATCGATAAATCCCGGACACTGAGGATCGCCATGGAAAACAACATCCCCTGCCCGAAGACGTATTTTGCGGGTTGCTACGACGATCTTGAGGAGACACTTGGCGCGGATGGCATGGATATTGAGTACCCGGTCGTGGTGAAACCTGTGACTGGGTTTGGGGCGCGAGGTGTCGTCCTCTGCAATTCAGCAAACGATCTCCTGAATCGGTGTGGATACGTCCAGGATCGATACGGGCAGTTTCTGGTGCAGGAATACATACCGAAGGGGGATGAGGTCGGGGTTTACACGCTCTTTGATTACGATTCCCGCTGTTGCGCTCTCAGTGTTCAGAAGCGGCTCCGATCATATCCTGTGTCCGGCGGACCGAGCACGCTTCGGGAGACTATCCGCGATGAGCGAGGCGTCAAACTTGCAAACAGGTTGCTGACTGCCATGGGCTGGTCTGGTGTTGCGATGGTCGAGTTCAGGGTCGACCCAAGAGACGGCATACCCAAGTTAATGGAGGTCAACCCCCGGTTCTGGGGATCTCTTCAACTATCGATTCTCGCAGGGGTGGACTTCCCGCATCTTTTATATAAACTGGTAACAGACGGACATCTTGACAGCGACCTGAAGTACGAGGTGGGCGTGAGATGCAGATGGCTGCTTCCGGGCGACATACTCTGGTTCATGAGCGCGCCTGACAAACAGAAGAACCTCCGGGAATTTGTCAGGTTCAACACAAACTATGACATCCTCTCGCGGGATGATCCGGCTCCGACACTTGGATTTGCGCTGGCGGTGGCACGATACATGCTTGATAGGAAGATGTGGGATTTCATACTGAGGAAGCCTATCTGATGCCGATGAAAAACGCACTCACAATTGACCTTGAATACTGGCACTCGCCCGAATTAATCAGGGGTTTTGCCCCGGAAAAGAGCGACGATCTCATAATTAAGATGACAATGCCCATCCTGCGTCTCCTGGATGAGTTTGGCGTGAACGCTACGTTCTTTGTGCTGGGCGCTGTTGCTGAGAAGTACCCCGAGCTCGTGGCAGAGATTCACAGCCGTGGGCATGAGATTGCGTCACACGCATATTCCCACGAAACGCTCCATACACTCGGAAGAGACCGGTTTGAGTATGAGCTCGACCGGTCGGTGCGGCTGCTCCGGAAGATCACGGGAGAGCCGCCAATCGGGTTCAGGGCGCCGTCGTTCTCGATAGATAACGCGACCGGATGGGCGTTTGATGTGCTGGCGAGACATGGCTTCAAATACGATTCAAGCATCTTCCCGGTGACAACATATCTGTACGGAGTGCAGGATGCACCCCTCGGGATATACAGACCATCCGCAGAGAACGTGGCAGAGAATGACCCGAACGGCAATATAATCGAGTTTCCACTGACTATCTTCAAGTATGCTTGGAATGTCCCGATATCAGGTGGGTTTTACCTGCGGGTTCTGCCGTTTTCGGTACTGAAAAGGATGATTGGGATGGTAAACGAGGAACGACCCGCAGTGATCTACCTTCATCCGTGGGAGATAGTCCCGATGATGCCGCGGCTAAAACTCCCCCTGCAATCGAGATTCATAACCTATCATGGGATTAAATCAACACGGGCGAAGCTGGAGGGTTTGCTTGCAAGTTTCAGCTTCGCGCCTGCGCGGGAGGTGCTCGGGCTGTGAAGTTCGACCTGCATGTCCACTCAAAGTACTCTTATGACTCGATATTGAGGCCGGATACGATACTACGGATTGCAAAGAAGAAAGGGCTTGATGGAGTTGCGGTAACTGATCACAACACAATAAAAGGAGGTGTTGAGGCGTTGAAGGTCAATAAAGACAATGATTTTGTCGTTATAGTTGGCTCCGAGATAAAGACAGAGTATGGGGATGTGATCGGGCTCTTCTTAACTGATGAGATCCGATCACGGGTGTTTGCGGATGTTGTGGATGAGATCAGGGAGCAGGATGGGCTGACTGTTCTGGCACACCCGTTTCGGAAGGGGATCATCTTTCCGAGAGACCTGCTCGGGTATGTTGACTTAATCGAGGGATTCAACGCACGGTCTCCGAAGAATCTGAACCAAAAGGCGATAAAACTTGCGGGGGACTACAGAATACCGGTTACAGCCGGAAGCGATGCGCATTTTGGCTTTGAGATCGGTGGGGGGCGGACAGTTACCCGGACCATGGATGATGTCAGATGTGCGCTTAAGAGTGGTGAAACGCGGATAGAAGGAAAAGAATCGAGTTACTATCCGGTTCATGGATTGAGTGTGGGGACTGAGATTATGGTTTCTGGCTATACGGTTCTAAAGGGCGCCTTACATCGCGCCTTGTAGAATTATTAATGCGTCAAGCGAGGTCACCCCGCCGTCGCAATTCACGTCTGCATCCCTGGTTGCGGGAGTCGCTCCGACCGCCATCCGGAGTGCCATTGTCGCATCTGTTGCTGGGGCGGGTTCTTCAGCTCTCATCTTCGATGAGATTATGAGTGCGGCGGTTCCAGCCACATGGGGGGCTGCCTGGGAAGTACCGCTCAAATAGCCATAACTATTGTCTCTGGTAGTGGAGAGTATATTCACGCCCGGAGCAGCCAACTCAATCTCCGGACCGATTGGCGAAAAAGGTGCCCGGCTACCATTCAGGTCGGTCGCTGTTACTGCGATTACAGAGTCGTACCTGGCTGGATAGGTCACATTTCCGCCATAGGTATTTCCAGCCGCTGCTACCAGAATCACGCCGGAATCATAAGCATTACGACAGGCATCTCGGAGCGGTTGAGAATCCTCCTCAGTGCCAGAGCTTATAACGACCACATCAATGTCATTCTCGACCGCCCACTCAATGCCCGCAATCAACCAGCTGACAAGACCGTATCCGGAACCGTCCATCACCTTGACCGCGTAGATGCTGGCATTTGGGGCTACGCCCACAACACCAACCCCATTCCGCTCAGCAGCGAGGATACCTGCCACATGGGTGCCATGACTGTTGTAGCTATCATCAAAAGGATCGGAATCGCTGAACACGAAATCATAACCGCCTTTATAATTAGAATCCAGGTCTTCATGAGTATAATCTATACCGGTATCAATGACTGCCACTTTAACCCCCGTACCATCAATGCCGCTGTTATGCATCATTTTACTGTTGATGCAGCCCACACCCGTGGAATTTACATATTCATCGGTTGCTATTGCAAGTATCACATCATCCTCGATATATGCAACCCCCGGATTATTTCTCATACGGTCTATAGCCTGCTCTGATAAACGGGCAGACACGGCAGGGATCAAGCGATACTCATGTTTTACAACGACACCACTCTCGCTCCGGATCGATATTCCTCCGGA
Organism: uncultured Methanosarcinales archaeon; assembly: GCA_965369365.1. Taxonomy (GTDB): domain Archaea; phylum Halobacteriota; class Methanosarcinia; order Methanosarcinales; family Methanogasteraceae; genus Methanogaster_D. The sequence continues at coordinate 6,710 of CBDUQO010000004.1, read as the reverse complement.
GGTCTCAGGCATCTGGTGAAATCCGATGATGACATCGCGTTGCGACTCTTCCGGGCGAGCGGATCCACTCAATAATATGATAATAATCGCTAAAGACGTTATTGTAATTGTCAAAAATGCTTGTCTCACATCTCTCCTCCAGGTTTTATGGTATAGTATACTAAAAAATTAAAGATAGGGAGTTGATATCAGATATCTGATATCAGATCCCTATTCAAACTATGCGTAGTGTCTTTGGCTCTAACGGTTCAGGTATGTTGGCTATTAGTCCACTGAGCTTGGCAGAGTCCAAACCGTATAGGGCATCAACAGTTACCAGATCACCAGGTCTTGCATCCGGACAGGTAACCACGATCTTGGTATCTGACCATGAGACAATTGCGCAATCAACCGCATCCGCAACAGTTCCGGATTCAACGGTAACACCGAGATACTCCTCATAAGATACGCCGTATTCGTCGAATCCTACACCACTGATAACTACGTTATCGCCCTCAATTGTGGCTACATCGATTGTAACCGGGGGCGCAACCGTAATTGCCACCAGTTTGCTTCGCATCTCGCTCTTGACAACATACAGTCCGTAACGTCCACTATCCAGTGCCGAAACGGTCACCACTATCTCTGAATCCGTTATGGAATCCGGTGTCAGTGTGATGATTTCTTCGCCAGTATCAATAACCACATCTGACGTGTAGTTGGTACCGCCCACTATATTATGGAAGTTGGTGCCGGTAATGGTCACCACTGTCACCTCACCAGCCACCATCCTCGCAGGACTTACCTGATCGATACCAGGGATTATCGGTCCTGTCTGCGGTGCATCGCTGTATGCCACATACCATGCATGACATCCGGTGCAGTCCCAATTATCGCCTACATGACCATATCCAAGCTGACCCTGGGTGCTCGTGTAGTCGTACTGGATATTGTGCAGAGACCTGACACCATGGCACTCTTCGCACTTTCTGATATTGAGCAGATTCTCATCAGAATTGCCGTGGCACATATCGCACTCGAGGCTCAGATCTCCAAGATTATGGTGCGTATCAGGATTGCTATAGATCGCTGGTACCGCGGAGCTGTCAGGTTCATGACATGCCTCACATCCACCCCATTTCTTGTCGGTTGCATTGTCCTTCGCCCTATAGCTGGTATCCGGAGTTATCAGTGACGGATTATATGTCGGGATTGAATGCCCGTCATCATAGTCGTCAACATAGCTACCGTGACAGTGGCTGCAATGTCTTGCCACAGCTTCCGGTGCCCCATGGTGTGGTGATGATTTATGACACACCACGCAATCCCTGATTACTTCAACGCCTGTGCCGCCATCGGAATCGGTTTGAACCGGGTGGCAGTCTGTGCATTTGTAGCCCTCGTTCTGTACCAACAGGTGGTGGGCATCCGGAACGCCGGAACTATGACAAGCCCTACAGTCCTCTTCTGCGAATTCTCCACACACGGTGTCGTATATTCCCAGATCCTGATTTGCTGGTGGTGGCGGTATTGCTGCTATTGCTATACCAACTATCGCAAGACAAGCACTGGCTATAGTTAGTATAGACAAGAGTCTTCTTCGTTCCACTATTTATTTACCTCCTTGTGTTATACGGTAAGACAAAATATGAGTATCGTCTTAAAAAGTTTTTGGTTATCTACAGTATGACATGATAATTATTAGAAATTTCCTAATTAAAGTGTAAAGCACCCCCACATCCTAAAGACCGACGTTGCAATAGGCGTGAGTGGAGATGTTTCGCGCACGAGTGCGCCGTTCCTGAAGAATGGATCACTCGTCTGTATTTCCTAGGCGATCGTCTATGATCACAAGTCATTTACACTCCCGACGGGCAGATCAGTATATAGTAAAGCAGAGGTTATAGCGTGCATGGGCGAGAGAACGTGAAGGTTGTGATACAAGGATGAGAAAGACCACGGTTTACCTCTACAAGACCTCACCGGAGACGCTTTTCAGAGATCTCGGAAAGACACTTGACACGCCGGAGTTCCGGGAACTGCGCCCGGAGGATGAGACCGCAATCAAGATCAATGCGAATTACGATCGCAACTGGCCCGGGTGCAACACATCGATCTGGTTTCTGGATGCGCTGCTTGGAAACTTAAGAGAGCGGGGTTTTGAGAATCTGAGCGTAATTGAGGGCGATCTGAAGTTGCAGCCCGCTCGGGGGACGGTTGCAGCACTTGGCATAACGAAACTACTTGATAAACACAATGTCCCGTTTATACCAATCGAAGAGCTGCCAAGGGACGATTGCGAACTTCCGCTCATCCTACATGATTCGCAGCTCATCAACACCTCGGTTCTGCATACACACACCTTTGCGGTGATTTCGTGCGCAACAAAGAACCTGTTCGGGCTTTTGCCAGTATACCGGGAGAAATACCACAATGAACTCTCTCTAAAACTGCTCGAGATCCTCGATAACCTGAGAAGGGTGAACTGCAGGATGTTTGCCATAATCGATGGGACGGTCGGGCTTGAAGGCGGGAGTATGCGAATGGGCGACCCGAAGCGGCTGGACATGATACTGGCAGGAGCTGATGCGTTGGAACTTGACCGGGTGGCAAGCAAGATTATGGGATTTCCCGTGGCGGATGTGCCCCTCATGAGGCTTGCTCTTGCAACCGGGGCGCTGGACCCTGCCCCTGCCAGAGTGGATGGGGGCAGGGATTTTCCGGATTGTCTTCCGGTGTACCCTTTTGCTTACAGTGAGTCACGAATCGCCGGCTTTGACTTGTGGCTAAGACGAAACTGGCTGACCGGACGATTCCTCAGGTACAACAGCCCGCTTGACAGGCTCGCGCAGCACGCAAGGCGGTTCTACACGGCGCGGGTTTACAATAAGAAGAAAGAGAAGGTAATGAGTGGAGACTGGACTGAGTACCGATGAAGAATAAGATAGCGCAGAAGAACTACTACGATTCCTGCGACAACTTCGACATCCTTGAACTGGGCGCTACGTGCGGAAGGGAGAATGAATACAGGAAGCGGTTCATATCAAGAAGAGCGGAGACGATGGTTAAGCTTGCGGGTCCGGATGGTAAATCCACAGTACTTGAGGTGGGGTGCGGGACCGGGATATACACGGTTCACTGGATTAAATCGTCGAAACAGCTTTGTGGGCTGGATATCTCGAGAGGAATGCTTGTGAGATTGCGAGATAAGATTAAGAAGACTGAGATGATCGATTCCGATAATCTCTTCACGATCGAGGGCGATTCCGAACGTATGCCATTTCGCAACCGGCGCTTTGATGTGGTCATGTCTGTGAACACGGTTGAGCATCTGGACGATGTGCCAGCGGCATTGCGGGAGATGAGGCGGGTCTGCCGGGACGGTGGCAAAATCGTTGTATCCATCCCCAACGGCAATTTTTCTGCAAAATACCGGGCAAAGCTTATGCAGACGATTGAGTGGCTTGCGGCAAGACTTTTTATGGGGTATGCCCGTCTTGAATCTGCCAGATCTCATGGCAATGACTTCACGCACCAGGATCTTTCGATGGATGAGCTCACAGGGGCATTCGCAGAAGCCGGGATCAGAGTTGAGCGGAAGGGGTTTATGGGCTTTGTGCCACATCAGGCGATACCTGCCGGAGTTGCCAGGTATCTTGTGTGGATGGAGGTTCTGGAAAAGGTCTTTGAGACGATTCCAGGGCTGCGGAGTGTTGCGGGAGTGATTATAGTCTGCGGAGTTGTGGATATATGACTCTGTACCCGGTAATCTCGATAATAATTCCTACGAAAAATAATGAGGATACAATAGAAGACTGCATGAAGTCTCTCGTGGGTCTGGAGTATCCAAAAGACCATTGCGAAATCATAATAGTGGACGGTCACTCGAGGGATGAAACCGTCGCAATAGCAGAGAGATACGGCGCAAAGATATTCTATGAGGAAGGCGGGACACGAGCCGCAGCCTGCAACGTGGGGCTCAGCCACGTTCGCGGGGACTACGTCGCTTTCACTGACGCTGACTGTATTGTTGATAAGATGTGGCTTGCAAGCGCGCTTAAATATTTTGAGGGGGCGACAGTGGCAGGCGTGGGCGGACCGAATATAGTACCGGACGACGTTGTTTCGTTTGGTAAAGCAATTGACTTTGTGCTCTCCCACACAATCTTTTCTGCAGGCGCAACGTACGCAAAAAGACTCGGAGTTCCGATGGAAGTTGAGAGCATCGGCGGTTGCAACTCCATTTACCAAACAGAGGTGTTAAGGGAGGTATTCCCGATCGATGAGATCCCGACAGCGGAGGATGCTCTCCTGAATCACATGATACGGCTCAGAGGTTTGCGGTTAATCGATGCGCCGGACGTGGTTGTGTGGCATTACAGGCATTGGGACACGCCAAAATTGTTTTTCAGGCGGATGATCGCTTACTCGAGGGGGCGGGTGCAGGCAGGACGGATCTACAGTGAGATGGTCAAACCGATGCACAAATTAGCGGGGTTCAGTCTTCCGGTTGTGGTTTTGGCGATGGTTGTGCTGTTTTTTGTAGGTAAATCAATTTTCTTGGCGGTTGTCGGCATGGGACTATTTGTTCTTCTGTTTTTCTCGGTTAAATGCCTTTATGATACGAAATCACCGGATGTAGCTCTCTGGGTGCCATTGGTCATACTGATCGAGTGGATCGGGTGGTCGATTGGGTATGTGAAAGAGACGCTCAAGGACGGTCACAGAATGACCTGGTCAGATTGAATGGTACCGAACACCGCCATAATATTGGATAACATTCGTGTAATTTGTGAAATTCGTATTATTCGTGATTTATTTGTATGAATTCCTGTAAAAAATGATTAAATCACGAATATAAGGATGCCAAGAATCTAACTACGGTATTTGCAACGCTTGCGCCACCACAGAACAAAACAACCTCCGACGTCAGGAGGACCGTGTTATTTCGTTACGACTCCTTACGTGATTCTAACCGAGTATACCTCGTACTGAATCCTGTGAATATCACCTTCTTCGAGAACCTTTGTAAGTTCGATCCGAGGGTCCCGCGTTATCCAGCTGTAATTATATGTGCCGTACTCTTCGTCTTTGAAGAGAAGATGGTCTCTTTGGGATCGCCATGAGATGTACAACACCGTCGTATCATTGAATTGTTCCAGTGAACCAATGTCGCCCAGGTAGTCGCCGCTATATTCATCTTCTGTACCCTCAATGCTCTGCACATTGAATATCTCTTCATTCGGGAAGGTAAACTTCAGGAAGCTGTAATCTACGAATGTATAAGGAATTAAAATGATTCTGTCATCGTACAAAGCGTCTATATCTTCGAATAGATCGGTATATGCACGTTCATCGAGTTCATTCTCCACAAAAGCTTCCATAAAAAACATATTCCCGACCACCATGAGAACAAATAAGCATGCAAAACCGGTCTTGATTGTTTTTTCATCCAATTTCGATCTTTTCGCAATTTTGAATAACTTTTTAGATCCCATCAGAACCAGAATGGAAAATGGGACTATGCAGCAATAGTAGTGTCGTATATTTATATAATCTATCAAGATTAGTATCGGGATGTTTGCAGCCATAAACCAGATCGAAGCAAACTTAAAATCCGTTTCTTTGTAATTGAACAGCGATAAAGCGATGAACGGGGTGAATATTCCCCCCACATACCCCAACCTGAGCAAATTTACATAAAACGGGCTGTGATAGGTATCGTTAACCTCAAAAGCCAAATAAAATGGGTTGATGTTAAATATAACGATTTCTGCAAGGATAAGAGTTGAGAAAACCATACAGACAGCCACAAACGACGAAAACATCTTTTGGATACCGAATTTATCGTTGTATATCGCGACCATCGCGACAAAAAATGAGAAGAACATCACCGATGCGTCAAGCCTGCATAGTGTCCCGAAAAACAGTAAGATGCCAGAAAGCAGGAGCAGAAAAACTGATCTCACTCGATGTGCCTCTTTTAATCCGGAAACATACGACAACATGCTTAATGAAACAAATAAAAGTGCTGGAACCTCCGATAATGTTTTAAATGAAAGAAACAACGTGAGTGGCATGAACGTCAGGATGATTGCCGCGTAAAAGGCGTTATTCTCGTTGCCCATTAGACCTCTTAAGACCATAAACGATATGAAAACAAAACATAAGACTATCAACGCATATATCAGGTTAAGATAGGACAAACCACCGAGTCCGGTTCCGGTCAAGCCAATAAATGCTTTTAACAATAAAAGATGGCCGTATTTAGCAGTTAAAAATGTACCATAATCGGATGATGGAACGAATGCCGCGTTATATATATAAAACGGCTCATCCCACTGATACAGTCGGTCATAACTCAAAAGCAGAAAGAAGGATGCCAAAACCAATGGAAATACTATATTCTTTACATTCATTTCCAATCTGCCCATTTTAGAACTACGCCGCCCGGATAATCAAACAACACCCTACCACCACCATAAAAATCCCGCATACAAAACCAGCCCCAGTAGAACCCATTCATTTGTAAAAATCTCGAATAACGCCCTGAATTGTAACAGGTCTCCAATGTCATCGATCTCGCCCATATTGGACATCGCAAACTTCCAGCAATACTGACCAATCGCTCCTGCAAAGATACGGATTGTAACTAGAGTCAAAGCAAACACATAATCCCCTCCTCTTTTTTTCGTGCTCCGTTCGCCAAATTATACGCCATTCAGTTGTAA
>CBDUQO010000003.1:0-34325 GCA_965369365.1 uncultured Methanosarcinales archaeon | reverse complement strand
TCAGGATCGAGGAAGAACTCCTGAAATACTGTGAGACTGTCCTCTGATATCCCGATGCCCGCACCTGATGACGAGACCGCATGAAGCCGCCATGTCGTGATGCTGTCCGGTGTGGTGAGATCGATGTACGTACGACCATTTTCATCGGTGAGGAGGTTCGGCAGCCAGAGCCATGTCTCCGGGAAAAACTGGCGCACGCGCTTGACCACTGCGAGTTCGCCAGTCTCTGCCGCGTTTGGTGCAGTACCGGGCACAGGTTCCCCCATCCCGTCCACCGCCGATGCCCCGTCCAAACTTTCCTCAACCGCCACGTCCATCGCAAACTCCCTGTTTGCGCCCCCTTTCCACTTCCCCACTGCATCCGGAACCTGCATTTCCGACTCAGGCGTCTTTGGAATCTTAAACGACGACGATGCGAGCACTTGCATGCCTGCATCATCCAGAATCTCGTATGTTCCGATACGCCGGTCATAATAGCCATATTCCGGATGGATCTCGATCTGAGGTTCCATGAACCGCTTTTCCAGCTCGTCAAAGACCTGCTTGAGGTTGAGCCTGCCAGCACTCAGCGCATAGACCGATTCGTCAACGATTGCGACGCCGATCATCGACTTTTCCCCTGCATCAAAGGCAACTCGCACTGAGTCACCCGGGGATACGGTCTCGCTATCAAAAGCCGACGTTAGATCAACGCTCGTCTCGAAACGAACGTCAAATGGTAAGACGTCGGCAGAGACCTCACAATTCGGGTTGATCATATATGCCACGATCTTTGCAGATGGACTCATCTGTGGCGTGACCCGAACCGCAATCTCTGATCGCTCACCAGTGCCCGAGTACACGGTTCTACCGTTCGCGTAGATGTCATAGAATACCGTGCCGGGGTTGGTCGAGCGTATGGTAAAGGTGATCGTGTCGCCGATATATGGCACGCCCTCGCTCGTCTGTGCGATGTGGATGAAGCTTGCACCGGGGGAGTACGCAGCATCAAGATCCACACACTGCCACACTGTTGAGCCGCTTGAGTCACAGCATGTTGCTTCGATTAGGGTGCCTGTGCAATTGCCCGGGATAACGTAACTCACGATAGCAACCCCATTTTTAGTCGAAACAGCATCTTCTCTACCGGTTTCAGTGTAACCCTCCTGGCGGAACGTGGTTCTCACATCAACGTCCGCATTGATTGGGTTTCCGTCAGGGTCTTCGGTCACGATCAGTACCTCAAACGGGAGTCCTGGCTTCACGATGTTGGATTCGGGGATCAGATTGAGAATCATGTCCGATTCCACGATTTTCAGGAGTTCTGTCGTAGTCTCGGTGTGATTCCCCGTATCTGTGACCGAAATGTTCAGCATGAGGCTGCCCTGCCCACCTGCACCGTAAGTCCCTGCGATCCACTTTACGGCTGGTAGTTCGAACTTGGCAGAGCCGTTCTCGAGAATTGCGCTGTATGTGGCGTAAGTTTCCCAGGTGCCGACATACTTTGACGCCTCGATCTCAAGAGAACCCTCGACCGGTTTTCCGAAGAAGTAGTTCGCGGAGACGGTGCCCGTGATCAGGTCAGAGACAAGGAACCAGTCTTTTCCCATATCCGACTCAATCCCAAACTTGGGGAGCACGTAGCGCTCGACCAGGATATCCAGGACCGCCTTTGATTTGCCAGAGACTGCTTTGATCTTCCATGTCCCGAGATTCGGTTCGGTTGATAGTGGCAGATCGAACGTGGCTACGCCGAAATCATTCGTGCCAAGCGTCTCCCGAAAGACTTTGATCCCTTTCGCGTCGGCAATCTCCAGTTCCACGGAATCTGCAAGTGGTAAGAGGTTGTTGTTCAGGAGGAGGAGTCTGCCGTGGATCGTCTGTCCGGGCTTGTAGATTGGCTTGTCAGTCTCGATAAAGATCGGGTTGCTCTTCAAAACCCTGACTGTTGCAGTGTATGACTCATCAGTACCAACAGGCTCTGCAACTAGCGAATACGTGCCTTCCTCGATTAGAGGAACCTCGAATCGTGCGACCGAGTGCCCGGATTCGCCCGTTGATGCGCGAACGAGAGAAACTTTAGTTTTGTTGCTATCCAGAAGCGCGCACTCAATGTGCCGTTCGGCGGGGATGTGTTCGTCGCCTGTAAACGCGGACATGCTAATCGAACTCTCACTTCCGACAAAGAGTGTCTTCGGGGCAAGTATCAGGTAATCGGCAACCTCGGCGGGCGTATCGTTGCCCCTATCAGAGAGGGTGCCGGTCTCGATGCAGCCTGACAAGACAATCACTGCGATGCATGTCAGTGATAGAATGTCAGATACTAATGCTTTTCTCATTGCGATTCACCTTTCAGATCGGGTACAGATGGAATTGTGGATTAATTGGATATATGCTTTGCTTAAACTTCGAAATAAGTCGTAGTTATCCTGATTTGGTGCAAGAAAATTAGGGGGCATTCGGGGGGTTCTGACTGTTGTTGGGCTAATGCACGTCATGAGCAGGCGAGCGCACCCCATCGCACCCCATTTTATGGCTTTGCGGTTTTTGGAAAAACTATTATATCATAAATCATTATGTGAAGACATGGCATCTCAAACCATACAGATAGTTTCTTCAACCGACCATGGACCAAAAAGAGTCAGGGTCGAGGCATCGCCTTACGAATTCACGATAGCGACCCGCGCCAAATGGGAGATGGTCGTTGCAGATGAGAATATAACGATTGCAAAGGGTGCGTTTGAGAAGATCAGAATTAGGGAGATCGTTTTGCAGAGAGATTTACTTGCCCTTCTGTGCGCATTTTCCCCTCACGCACTCGTGTCGGTTGTGCGTGTTGGATCCGGAGCAGGTATTGCCCCTGTTGAGAGTGACCGCTGCATCAAGGTTGCATACATACTCGGGCAGGAGACTGGTGAGATTGAGGAAGGTGACCTGATTGGGGTGTTGAATGTTCTGCCAATCATGTTCACACGCGAGGCGAATGTGCCAATCGTGATCAAGGATTGAAATGGCAGATCCATCTGCGATTGTTCGCAGGTTATTACCGGGCTTTAAAAGTCCGGTAACAAATCTTCGTGCGTGGTTGTTCGATTCGGGGGTTGTCAGTTCTGAAGATGAATATCGAGTTTTATTGCATGAGATAACCATCGAACTTGCAAAAAAGCAAATTTTACTCCCGTTGTTTGCATCCGGGGATAAACGAGTTATCCAGGACATCGAAGCGCTTGACACGCTGAACGAAGTCTCAAACCTTCTTAGTGAGCGTCTGTTTGAATGGTATTCTTTTTACCAGGGGTCAATCCCGGAGTCAAGAGAACTTGCCAGGAAAATCGTGGAAGATCATCATAATAACGTCCCGGATGCTATGCGCAGCCTTGCACAGAATCTACGGGACATAAGCGAGAGCAAAAAAATGCTTGTTGCACATATTCAGGATCAGATGCCATGCGTTTCCCCAAACCTCACACACCTTGCAGGTGCCCTGCTTGCTGCAAGGCTGCTTGCCATCGCAGGCGGTCTCGATAAACTATCCCGGATGCCAGCAAGCCGCCTGCAGGTGCTTGGTGCGAACCGGGCGATGTTTCGCCACCTGCGCGGAGCCTCCCCCCCAAAGCACGGCATCATCTTCATGCACCCCATCATCCACGCGTCCCCTCGCCACCTGCGCGGCAAAATCGCACGCATGTTCGCCTCGAAACTAACGATCGCCGCACGGATCGACTATTACAGCGACAGCGACGTGGTGGGGGTGCGAGAGGAGCTTAACCGGAGTTTGAATGCTCGGGTCGAGGAGATCAAGCGGAAGCAGCGATTTCCAGAGGCATGATGGGACGGACGATAACGATCGGTGAAACGGGCTGTCAGGCGGGAATCGTTTGCCCCACACCATTTTCAGTACTTCCGAAATGGCGTAGTTTTGGATGAAGATTGTCATGCAAATGCGGCATGGAAAAGGATATTTTGGAGAGATAATCAAAATGGGGGGCGTATCAAGATATTACCAGATTGAAGAGTAAAAAGCATTTGGAATTGGGTGAAACCATCTTTCATATGCTTTTCCGGTTTGGAAGTAAAGGGGTTTCGGAACTGATGAGTACATTGAATAAATCCCTTAAACAAATGTTAAAAAGACGTGGCAGAGTTTTATTTCTTTATTGTCCGTGGTACGTGTGTGGTTTGACCGAAAACAATCTGAACAACCGTTAATTGAGTGCGGATTCATCATCTTTTCTTTATTTCGTCCATCGCGTGCCAGCAAATTGTTGATTTTTGAGGCAATTCCAGAGGCGCGCCCTTGAACTACATATCCCACCATACAGCCCATATCCAGTTTGTCCGAATATCTACCGTTGACGAAATTATCAATTCCAGTAGCGATATATCGACGACGTGAATCACTGGCAGTGCGTGTTCCCCAATCGTTTTCTACCAAAACTTTTCCTTCTATTCCATAATATACGTTCTCGTGTACCCAGCCCCCAGAGATTTTAATGTCAATTCTGGGAGCAGTATCAGGATCTTCAGTACAGTTTAACATCTCTTCTCGGTATAAATGGCTTTCCGGATCGATTCTCAATGCGATATCATTTTCATGTCTTATTTTTTGCATGTGCCCAACTAAACAAGCAGAAAAACAAGTTTCTTTCCATGTTACATCATAGCGTTTTTCTCGTTTCATTTGTTTGAAGGCTTCGGTCATAATCCAGAGGCATGCTTTCTCGAATTTGGAATCAACAATCGGAAGAACGTCACTTGCCCGCCCAATTGTGTTTTGAATATCCATCAACATGTTCAACTACTCCGCCGCAATCCTTCAGCTAATGTTTCATCTGCATCACGCAGGGCCATCGAACGAGTCCAGAAGCGTTTTTCATCAGGCTTTGTTATATGGAGCGTGTTCTTATCATAGATTTTCACATTTTGCCTAACATATATACTTCCGGAATATTCTTCTATAATCTGCCTGTCGAGTCTTGATAGAACATTTTCCAACTCATCGGTCGAATCAGATACCGTTACAGTTCTTTCGTCATCAACTTCGTTGAAGCGAATGGATACTACACGAAGTGGTGCATCACCACGATAAACCGTTGCTTTTGCTCTCGATTCTCCAAATTGTAGAATGCTGTTAACCGCATCACAGAACGTTTCTGAATAAGCTTCAAGGTCTTTAGTATCCACTATGTTACAGGCTTTGGAGTTCTCACCTTCTTGGAAAAAATCCAGACTATATTCGAGTACATCATCGATTAAAAATCGCTCGGATTTGGACAGATCAAGACTTTTATAAATAATTTGATCTATCTCAGCTTCGATTTTGCAGATATACGCATCGGTATCAGGCAACCCATCTGCCATCAATTTACCAATCGCATCAACATTGCCTGCCAGCTTATCTATCTGCTCATCCGTAAAACGAAATGGTAAATCCGGCAATCGAAAAACCTCTGTGGGATATACACTTTCACGTTCTATCCCCCAAGTTGAAGCGGTCAAGAATAGAAAATACGATGAAAAAGAAGAATTTAGGTATGCCGTGATTGCTTTCATCAAAGCAGATTCATCCGAAGGTCCGGACACCCCAGTTATTGTCTTGCGGAAAGCACAATCATGCTCAGTAAACGCGGCACAAAACTTCTTATTCGCCTGCCCTTCTTTTATAATAATGTGCGGTCCGGAATATGTTTCCGTGCATCCGAATCTGAAAAAAGCATTTGGTTTCACTTTCGTAATTTTATCGGGATTTATCCAGAAACGTGTGACGTCTTTCGCATCAATGAACGGCATATTTGATAAGCGATCGTTAGGTTTGTTTTTATTGTGGCTGGATGACGTTTGAAACCCGTGTGCTTTTTTCCACGATAAATCACTCTTGCAGGAACCGAAATATGCTGTCAAAGTATCATATTTTTGGAGTCGTTCTATAAGCTCCAAATCTCGCTGAGTTCCCCACATTGCCACCTTCCAGATCATATCAGAGGTGCTACATTTCATTCTGGGTAGAAATTTGAACTCAGACGCGTCTATGGTAATTCCAGGTAGTGCATTATCTGCCCTCGTTGGTTTGGGTGTACAGTACAATATGGCAGATTTAGGTTGTTCGGGTGTATTCGTACGATAAAAGAAAAGAGTAGCAGGTCCAACCGCGGATACAAAAAGTTGCCTCCCTTTCTTACCCTTTGTTCTTCTTAGCGCAGAGAAGTTTACAACCATTTCTACATAGTTTTGTCCGAAAAATTCCCTGCGGAAGTGACAATCTTTTGTTTCAGTGTTGAATAGAATCTTACTTGTTGCCAATAAAGCGATTTTTCCATTGGACGAAAAATCGCGGACGCGCCATAGGAAGGCTTGTGCAATCTCCCGAGCAAAACCTCTGCTACTAAGATAATTCGATATGTGTTCAGGAAGACTATCGCGTTTCCAAGGTGGATTACCTACTATGATATCGTAATTCATGTTCTCGAATGGCACCGTTTCAAATATATCCATCGGAAACAGATTCTTTCCATACTTGTCTGGATCTTCTGGGCAGTATACCAAATACGGGAACCGAATTTCATCCCCTATCGTCTTGGGCTCAAGATAATCCATGAATGCCAGATACAGGCTGAATGCAGCCACTCTAATAGCATCCTTGTTGATGTCAACTCCATAAATACAATTAGTGAGAATGCGCTTCAATTCTGGAATCGAAATGTCCTTATCGTTATGGCTGAACTTCCACCGCGCGACCAACCGGCGAAAAGCTTCAACAAGAAAAATACCAGAACCACATGCCGGATCAAGGATGCTTAGTTCATACCGATGGTCACGGTTACTTGGCCATGGCAACACTTCATTCAATATAAATTCGACAAGGGCGTGTGGTGTGTAATAAGCACCTTCTTTTGATAGATAACCTTTTTCTTTTTCTTTATGTAGAAACTTTTCATAGATCGCACTTATGAGTTCGATTGGAATGACTCCGAAATCATAAGGACGCCAGAGCGTTTGCTGACCTGTACCCATATCTGTCCCATAAAAAAGCTCTCTGATGAGTTTCAAATGCGTACTATTTACGTTGCTGTTTCGCTCTTCATCAGTCACAGGAAAAAGATCGCCATTGAATTCTTCTTTCAATTTTTCAAATAATCGATATACCGCGCTCTTGTCTTTGATCACATCAGAATACGTTGTTGCACCATCTAAAAATTGATTATAGAATGTATCTTTATCAATTGCACCGCGATCTTCGAGGTACAGGATGAAAATAGATCGTCCCAAAAGATTATGGATAACTGAATATTCTAACCCCTGGTCGTGCAATTTTTCACGAGTGATACGAAGGTGTTTAAGGAGTCTCTGATCCACCATTCGATCGCTTCGAAATCTCTGCCCTTCTTCCGATTTCCAAAAAGCACCGGAATCTATCTGAGATTTTGAAAATTTCTTGAGCCCCTCAAGAATTCCTGCTGCTATATCAAAGTGTTTGATAAGTCTTTTCTGTGTATCCAATTCTTCGATCTCAGGATTAGCAGGTTCTTCAAAGCAATTGTATATCCGCAACTCACCAGGAGTAATAACATAAAGAAGAGGGATGCGACTTTGATTCCAGACACGACGATGAAGCTTTATGATTTCCGTTTCGTCAAAATCAGACGACAGTAGTTTAAAGTAGGCGATCGGTACGTCACCTGAGAAATACATAGCATCAATATTTCTTATTAGTCGTTTTGCTTCAGAGAAAAGATGTCTCTGCACAGGAGAGTGAGCTTGTTCTATATCCTTTATTATCCCGCAATGATATTCAAGTTCAGAACAAACTTTTTCATATGTTTCTTCTTGATCCATGCGAAGAGTATCCCCCTTTATTCACATTTCTTTGATACTATATTAGCTTAATTTTCCCTGTTTTTTCAACCAAAGATTGATTGCTTCGTTGATACCGTCTCCGGTCTTCATTTTCTTTTCAACACATGCGGCTCTAAATTTGCGATAAAGACTTTCATCAATGTCCCGAATAGTGGTAGAGATTACACCCATGTTACATCGATTACACTGGTTACTCGTAACATATATACTTTTGCATTGATTCAGCACTTCTGAAAGAATATAATTCCAAATGGAAATTGTCATGTAAGTGTGGTATAAAAACAGTTTTTAGATAAATAAGTAAGAATAAGACAAATTATATCACAATATTATCAGATTGACGAGTAAAAATCATTTGGAGTTATGTGAAACTGTCTTTCATAGGTTTTTCCCGTTCGGATGGAGGCGGTTTCGGAACTACTGATTTTTCAAAAACTCTTAAGTAGTTTGGAACTGACGTTTTTTATATCTGTAACATTTCATACTTAGGAGTACCAATGTCCGGAATAAGCGATCATCTCAGCATACAGAACCACCACCTCACTATCGGCGGCGTCGATACAGTCTCACTCACACAGGAGTACGGTACGCCGCTGTATGTACTCGACGAAGACCGTGTGCGCAGGAACTTCCGCACATTCAGGGGAGCATTTCCTGATGCGGATATATACTATGCAGCAAAGGCAAACTGGAATCTTGCGATCCTGCGGATCCTTGCGTCCGAAGGGGCGGGTGCTGACGTCTTCTCTGACGGCGAACTCTACGCAGCACTCCTTGCAGGTATTCCGCCGGAGCGGATTCTTTTTAATGGCAACTCAAAGACGTTAAACGAGCTACAGATGGCAATTGATACCGGAGTGCGCGTCTCTATGGATTCGCTCCACGAACTGTATGCACTCTCCGATCTCGCTGTCAAATCCGGCAAAACAATGGATGTTGCATTCAGGGTCAACCCTGACGTCTCTCCTGACACCCATCCAAAGATCGCAACCGGTCTTGCAGCCTCCAAGTTTGGAATCGGGTATGCTGATGTGGTGGAAGCGTACAAAGAGGCAAACAAACTCAGAGGAGTGCGTCCGGTTGGCATCCACTGCCACATCGGCTCGCAGATCGTCGATGTTGCTCCTTTCGGCGAGGCAGTCGAAAAGATGATGGATCTGGTCGAACAGATCACGAGACTCGGCGTTGATCTCAAATTTGTTGATCTTGGGGGCGGGCTTGGCATTCCGTACCAGAAGGATATAAAAACGCCAGAACCACGCGATCTTGCTGGCGCAATCCTCCCAACGTTTAACGAGCGCTCGAAAAATCTTGGGATATCCCCAAAACTGATACTTGAACCGGGCAGATACATCGTCGGCGATGCAAGCATTCTTCTCACGGGTGTAAATACTATAAAAAAGGCGGCAAAGACTTTTGTGGGTGTGGATTCCGGACTCAATCTGCTGATCCGCCCCGCTATGTATGATGCGCACCACGAGGTGGTTGTTGCAAACAAAGCGGATCTTGCCGGGACTGAAACGTATACTGTCGTGGGACCAATCTGCGAATCAGGCGATGTCATTGCAAAGGATCGTAAGTTGCCGCCAATCGAACCTGGTGATGTGGTTGCCGTGCTCGATGTCGGAGCGTACGGGTTTTCCATGAGCTCCCAGTATAACGGACGCTGTAGGTGTGCCGAGGTTCTGGTCAGCGCGGGTGAGGTGGACTTGATACGCGGACAGGAGAGTTACGGAGACCTGATCGCGAAACAGGTCGTGCCAGCAAGGCTGCTTTAGGTGACCATATTGTTGATCAGGATATATGCTAACCATTGACGGCTCGTTCGGAGAGGGCGGCGGACAGATCCTGCGCACATCTGTTGCCATGGCTGCGATTACGGAAACACCTGTCAAGATTGTCCATATTCGTAAAAACCGCCCAAAGCCAGGGCTTTCGGCTCAGCACCTGGCAGCAATCAGGGCGATGACTGAACTTACGGGGGCTGATACAACAGGCGATGAGATCAGGTCCACAGAACTGACATTTATCCCGGGCGAGATCATCGGCGGAACGTATCGCATGGATATTGGCACAGCCGGTAGTATTTCACTCCTTCTCCAGTGTCTGATCCCTGTTGCACTCCATGCTCCGGATACGGTCGTCCTTGACATCACGGGCGGCACCGATGTGAAATGGAGCCCGCCGATCGACCACCTTCGCCATGTCCTGTTGCCCGCGCTCGCGCTGATGGGGTGCGATGTGAACATCGAGGTCATGCGGCGCGGCTATTACCCGCGCGGAGGCGGGCGTGTCCGGGCGGTGATCGAGCCATCCGGGATTTCCGGTGCCGATTTTTGCGAAAAAACTTCCGATGCGGTTCATGGCTGCTCACACTCGTCAAGGCTCCCTGAACACGTCGCAAAAAGGCAGCGTAGTGCGGCTATCGCCAGACTGCATGATCACGGGCACGATGGCAGGATCGATACCGATATCACGGTGGCACCCCCCGGCAAGGGTGCTGCATCAACAGGCAGTGGAATTACGCTCTGGTGCGGTCATATCGGTGGATCTGCGCTTGGGGAGCGTGGGAAACCAGCCGAGGTGGTTGGATCAGGCGCAGCGGATAATATTATCAGAGAACTTGACTCTAAAGCCGCGGTGGATATTTATCTGGCAGATCAACTGATTCCATACATGGCTATAGCGAAATCCGGATCGTTTACAACGCGGGAGCTATCACTCCACGCAAAAACAAATATCAGGGTAAGCGAGCAATTCACAGAGGTTAGATTCGACATAAAGCCATTGGATCACATTGTCAGAGTTGTTTGTCAGTAATGGCAGCGTATATTCCAGTGATCGATACATTTTTCTTAACTGGCATACAATATGGTTGTAACTGGTTGTGAGCAGTCCAATTAAGAATATTACATCGGGTTTAGCGAAAATGTGAGGCTGCGTACACCCGGGGAATGTAGTTTCGGGTATACCGACTGATAGCAGGTGATAACTATGAAATCATGTGAAAAATTGATCCGTGACGTGATGACGCGCGGAGTGGTAACCGCATCTGCGGAGACGTTGCTCAAGGACATCGCAGAGAAGATGACCGACCAGCATCTATCCGGAGTGGCAGTGATTGGTGAACACGGGGATGTGATCGGTTTCATATCAGAGATGGATGTGATCAAGGTGCTTGGCAAACCAAATCCCGAACAGATGTCTGCCGAGGATGTCATGTCTCCGTACCTGATTGCGATTGCGCCAAATGCCACACTTAAACAGGCAGCAAGAGCCATGACCGAGCGAGGCACACACCGGCTACTTATACTGTCGGAGAAAGGCGTTGGTGCATCGCAGCGACCTGTTGGAATACTGAGTGCAAGCGACATTATACGCGAGGTTGCGCAGGCAAACAAGTCTCATATCACACACTGAACGCGTTTGGTGCCACCGGAACAGAACAGAATGTCTCCTGCTCTTGCACGCCGCACCACGCTTCTAAGGATGTTTCTTGCACCCACAAGGTTACAAGAATCCTTATCAAGTACCATCACCTTCGCATCTGCCCCTATTTCGATGGTCCCGCAGTTTAGACCGAGTGCGAGCGCACCAGACCGGGTACACATCCTGAGCACCTGCTGCTCGCTCAGAGCGAGAACCGAAGATAAAAAACGCATCTCTGCAAACATATCCACCGAATTAAACATCACATTGTCTGTTCCGGCAGCAACTGTCACATCCGCAGCAAACATCGCCTCAACCGGTGGCACACCAACTCTGGTCAGGAGATTTGACTGTAAACAGACTACAACCGGGATATCCTGATCATAAACCTGGCAAAGGTCACCAGTCGATGCGTGCGTCAAGTGTATCAGGAGACTGGGGTTTAACGCCAGTGCATCCTTGATATCTGTCGAATCGAGTTCACCTGCATGGATCGCAAACCTGCCGCCGCATTTCGTTGCGCACTCCGCGATTGCCGCTGCGACCCCGTATTTGTAATCACTCGTGCTGCTGATCCCGATGCCGTCCGCGCAGCCAAGGATCGAACCGATCTCATCTTTAAGGTCTGTCGAACCACCCCGGTCCGCATCATCGCTGCCACAGACCAGGTCATCACTACCAGAACCTACCGGTCTGCCAAAGATCACCGCATCCACAGGAGTAGAGCTTGCCGCATGTTGCAGTGCCCGCACCCCGCGCAAGCCCCCCTCCCTGAAATCAGCGAATGCGCATGTGCCGGTTGCAAACATATCACAGATGCTTGCCCGCATCGCCCGCACAAGATCGTGCATGCCAGTTGTGCGCAGCACCCGATGCTTGAGTCCGTCGGGGGGTTGCACAAGACTGGCAAGATCTGTGACTTGAGGGTCTTTTAGCACCGAATCGCCGATGTGCGTGTGCGCATTCACAAAACACGGCACGATGATTCCGTGTGCCCGCGCGTCCACATGTCCCGGTTCTTCGCAAACCTCTGCGATAACACCATCACTGATGCGGATGTAGCCTTCTACCACCTCAAAATCATCGCCGCAGAGAATGCTTCCTGAGAGTAAATATTCTTCCATCACGATTCGGGTTCTCTGATACTGTCCTTTGTACTACTCTTGATGCGGTCTCTGGCACCGTTCCGGATCCTGCCATCAACTTTGCCCCCGATACTTTCAAGTGCGTCTATGATGCTCCGATCCGGCGCATCCGGAAGCTCGATGCCAGCCAACCGCTCAAGCATCTGATAAACCAAAAAGAGGTACGAATCCGGTTCGTCGGTGATGATAATCGAATCGTTGTCCGCTCTGGTGAGTTTCATCGTGATGCTGCGTGGTATGCCTGTTTCGTCGTAATTGGTAGTGAAATAGGTCTGTTTCAGTCCGTCCGGCTGCTCCAGACAGATCACCGCATCCTCTGCTCGTGCACCATAGAGCGAAACAATATAACGGAGAAACGTACGAACCCGCTCAGGCACACCTATCCGCTCGTACTCGGCAAGCACCATCGGATCATTGGTGAATAGCGGAAACGCTATCGTCTGCTCGACTGCCTCGTCAAACGCCAGGGCAAGAGCCATCGTAAGATCATCGCGTGTGCTATCATCGATCTCTTGCAAGTGATATTCAATCAGATCCCGGACGGTCATTCCACCCGGGTCGTTTTTCAGGATCTTTGCGATCGCAGCTCCGCCTAGCTTTATGATTTTGTCCAGTTCCGGGGTGAAGACCGTTGTTGTAGCATTACCGGTTTTTATTTTCCTTACCATCATATCCCTGATCAAAATTGTGCCGTGTGTACATAAAAATATGGCTCTCTGGTAATTCGAGTTACAAGCATCTCGTAGATGAATTGTGCTGGCGGAATATTAAGCGCTTAGGGATCACGAATGACACGAATAAACGAATTTCACGAATGTTAAGCCGGAACAAATTCGTGTCATTTGTCCATTCGTGAAATTCGTGATTAAAACTGCATAGAAATAGACTAAATTCCCGGAAAATCTCCTAGATTAGAGTTGGGAGATTTGGATAAAATGGGCAATCTCTTATAAGCGTTGGTCACTGCAACTCAAGATACCAGAGACCCAAAAATATCTGCCGGTGCGCCGCAGCTCGTTCCGGCGAGCAACGTTTTTACATGGGTTTCGTCAAAATGGGATATAGGATGAAAAATCTCAATCTGCTACTTATAGGTCTGGTCGTCGGGTTCTGTAGCGCTGCTATGGGCATTGGGGGTGGGGCGATCCTGGTTTCATCGTTGATCTTCTTCTTTAATTACGAAATAAAGAAGGCTATCGGTGTGTCATTAGCAATAATAGTTCCTACTGCTTTTGTTGGAATAATAGCACACTATGTCATAGAAAGCAGCAACATCAAATTTATTGTCGTGTTATTTATCATTGCAGGCTCGATCATCGGTGCAAAGTTTGGTGCTGAACTGGCACATAAGATGAGTGTCAAACTATTAACAAAATTATTTGCCTTTCTATTATTTTTTATTGGGTTAAAATTAGCAGGGATAATAAATGTTCCTGCAGAAGCAGTTTCAAATACCACTGCATACCCCTTGCTGGTGATTCTGGGTCTGATCGCAGGTTCGGCTTCCGCCCTATTTGGCATCGGTGGTGGCGTGATAATGGTTCCAATGCTAAACCTTTTCTTTGGACTGTCGATATACGAAGCAGTTGCTACTTCATTAACGGTTATTCTACCAACCACCCTTGCAGGAGCGATATTCCATAAGAAATTTAATAACATAGACATCGACGCAATAAAATTCCTGATCCCCACATCGCTGATCGGCGCCATTTTCGGAGCCATCGTTGCAAATATCCTGCCTGCGATCACATTAAAAATCATTTTTGGAATTTTTATGATTTTATGCTCGATCAAGATCTTCATATACAAAGAGTGATGTGTCGGCTCGTTTCGCTCATTACGCGAATCTACACCCACATAATCTATTCATCACACTTAAAAATTTGAATTATTCTATGTAAGTTAAATTTATGCTCTTGTTTTTGGTCTATCGATAAAAAGTGCAGTTTATGCCGGTGCTGAGTATAACGCGGATTTCGTCATATAAACTATCGCAGATTACGCCATTACCCGCCGCTTGCGCTTGGTCACGTCCCCATAAATCGCAACGATTTCGCCAGATGGCAGCTTGTAAACATAGTTTTCTCTCCAGCCAACGATTCTCTTATCCTTGTAAAGAGAGATCTGGTGATGCTCCGGGTTTCCGGTCTGCCATACTCTCTGCAAAATATCAAAAAGTCCAAAATCAACCACTCCGGGGAACACATCGAGCAAGCTTTTAGCGATCAGGTCTTCGCTCTTCATATCCGCCAGCTTCTCTGCTGACTGGTTGAAATCCTTGAAGATGAAATCTTTTCCTTCGTCAATCACCTCATAAACGGCTATGGCGTTACTCATGTTCTCAAACATCATTCCAAACTATTCCTCGCTCTCCCGGAGTGCATCTTCCATGCTTTTTCGCTCGGTTATGTCCTTCACCGTTCCAATCGCTGCCGGCTTGCCATTATAGTCAATAAGTCCGACAGTCATGTGGAGGATAATTCGCGTATCTTTGCCCCTCCGCATGCCATGAAACTCATATTCCATAGGCACATCTTCCCCTGCCATCATCCGGACGTAGCGATCAGCAACCATATCCATGTCCTCTGGCGCAACAAGTCCTCCGAAATTCATCCCGAGGATCTCCTCCACTGTGTAGCCCGGTATCCTTGCAAACGCCTCATTGACAAACTTAAGCTCCCCGTCCTGGATGAGGAATACACCATCCTGGATATTCTCAATTAAGGTGCGGTACTTCTCCTCGCTCTCACGCAGAGCAGCCTCCGCAATCTTGCGTCTGGTTATGTCCCTAACCGTCGCCTGCAAAAATTCTTTGTGATCGAACTTCACTCTGGTCAGCAAAACATCAGCAAAGAACTCCTCGCCCCAACTGCGTCTGTGTTTCCACTCAAATGAGTGCGATCCTTTCTCCATTGCGACCGCCATTGCCTTCCGGGATTCTGGCAGGGATAAAGATCCGTCCGGCTGGTATTCGGGAGATATGTCAGCCGGGGTCATAGATGTGAACTCTTCTTCGTCTTTGTATCCGAACATCTCCATAGTGGCGGAATTTCCACTGAAAAATCCCCCTTCAGGTGTCAGTATCATGATCGCGTCCCTGGAAGAATCGTAGAGTGTTCTGTACATAATCTCGCTCTCCCGGAGTGCATCTTCCATGCTTTTTCGCTCGGTTATGTCCTTCACCGTTCCAATCGCTGCCGGCTTGCCATTATAGTCAATAAGTCCGACAGTCATGTGGAGGATAATTCGCGTATCTTTGCCCCTCCGCATGCCATGAAACTCATATTCCATAGGCACATCTTCCCCTGCCATCATCCGGACGTAGCGATCAGCAACCATATCCAGGTCCTCTGGCGCAACAAGTTCTCCGAAATTCATCCCGAGGAGCTCCTCCACGGTGTAGCCCGGTATCCTTGCAAACGCCTCATTGACAAACGTGAGCTCCCCGTCCTGAATGAGGAATGCACCATCCTGGATATTCTCAATTAAGGTGCGGTACTTCTCCTCGCTCTCCCGGAGCGTATTCTCAATGGCTTTACGTGCCTCATCCAGTTCAATATCATGTAGAGCAAACGCTATGTCGGAAGCAACCTCCTTGAGGAGTTTTTTTTCGTCGTCGTCGGCAGCGACATCGACATCGGCGGCAAGCGAGATCGCAAGCAGCCCAAAGAGCCTTTCTGCATGTTCGACACGGATGATCACAGTTTCGTTGCCGACATAAGCGCTCTTGAACGTACAATCTTTGCACTCAACGAATTTGTCAACGATCGTAATCCTCTCTTTCCGGGTAAGTGCATCTTTGAAACACTGTGACGGACCCCTGCCAACCATATCATCGCAGAAGCGGGGAGGATCACGTCTTGAGTCGGAACCCAGAACCATCTCAAAGGTTGCATCATCTTGCAGGAGTCCGAACCACGCGGCATCGTAGCCCCGTGCCTCTAACAGGATGTCACATGCTTTCCGGAGGAGGTTGTCCCGGTCTTTCTCAGATACGATCAACTGATTAACATTCCTGATGGCTTTAAGAACGCTGTTCAGGTGCTCAATATGATCTTCGGCAAGCTTGCGCTCGGCGATCTCTTGCTTCAGTCCGGTGTTTGCTAAAGCAAGTTCCGTGGTGCGCTCTTTTACACGTGACTCCAGTTCATCATGTGACTCCTGGAGCGCATCTTTTGCCCGCATGAGTTCGATTGCCTGCGCGCCCAGCCTTGCGATGACCCTGACGGTCTGCGATAATGAGGCTGCATAATTCCGGACCGCATCTTCCCGGACCACGCGCATCTTTCTTGCTTCTGCAACCAGCAGGTCCGGATCCACGTCGATCTGCGCAGCGATTTCTCTGAGTTCCTTCAATTGCTCGGGGGATAACTCCTCTGTTACAAATTGTCCCATGAACATCGTTGCTTTGCGCTCACCATCGATTATGATCGGTGCGGCAAAGTGTGCACCGTGCGCGAAACAGCGCATAAGCACAGGTTCGTCTGACTCGAGGACTTTCTGACCCATATCTGCAAATGACTGGAAACAACACCGCATCCCTTTGGTGGTTGACTGGATCAGCGAACAAAAGTCGGTTGGGTTGCTGAAACGAGTCAAGGCGTCTCCTTCCGGTGAAAAGATCACTGAAGATGTGTAGATAACCTTTGCAAATCCGTCCTGGATCTCTTGAAGCTCGTCGAAGTTGATTATGTCTTGCAATGGCAACGATCGCCTCATTATTCCCTCCCGATTCATTTATGATCCAGTTCCCTGCCATGCCCAGTAGTGGTCGTCAACTTGGCATCCTGTTTATCCGGTTCATCTGGCAATATATCCTGAAAACGTAAACGGTTTCATCTCGTGCAGGATATATAAAAAGGTACGTGTTTAGTCGCTCTGCATACCCCAATCTTTTAAAACAGTATTGAAACTATTCGAAAAGATAAATCTATATTCATACATTCAACTTCCCTCCCGGACACGATGACAATATATGGGAAGTCACGCAGTTGTGATAAATACGCTCACGGGATAAGTATTAGATGTTTACCGGACAATTGTTTCCTGATGGTGCGTGTAGCGAGGGATAAGAAAGCCGCCATGATATCCGTGGGGGTGACTGCATTTCTGGCGGCAATCAAATTTATTGCTGGTACACTCTCAGGAAGTATCGCGCTGGTTGCTGATGCGGTCCACTCACTTACGGATGTGATCAGTTCCGTCGGGGTCGTCATAGGTCTTAAGATCTCGGATCGTAAGCCCACAGAGACGTTTCCTTATGGATTTTACAGGGCGGAGAATATCGTGAGCCTCTTTCTTGCTCTTGCAATCATTTACGCAGGATATGAGATCGTTCTCACATCAGTTGAGAAGTTTACCGTGATGAATGCCCTGACAAATGTCCCGTATGCAATCATAGCTGCGCTGGTATCGCTGTTGTTCACCCTGCTTCTGAGCAGTTACAAGCTCAAAGTCGGAAGAGAGGAGAACTCCCCCAGTTTGATTGCGGATGGGAGGCATACAAGAGCGGATACTTATGCATCCGCAGCGGTGCTTGTGGGAATACTGGGAAACTACGCAGGTTTTCATTCCCTTGATCCAGCGTCCGGCATTATAGTCTCCATATTCATCTTCAGAGCCGGATACGGAATCTTAAAAGACTCGATAAAGGTTCTACTTGATGCATCCATCGATTACGAGAGTTTGAATCGGATAAGAGAGATCACATCCAAGACCCCTGGCGTTGGGGCGATACAGTCCCTCGCCGCAAGAAGTTCCGGAAAATTCATATTTATAGAACTGGAGATCGGAACAAAACTGAAGGATCTCGAGAGGGCGCATCAACTGAGTGATAAGATCGAGACGCGGATTAAATCCGAGATAAAGAATGTTGACCGGGTTTTGATCCATATCGAACCTGGGGAGCGGGAAATTATGAGGTATGCGGTTCCATGCACCGAGAATAATGGTCTACTGTCCAAAGTCTCCGGGCATTTTGGGGGGGCGGAATACTTCTGCATATTCGATATGCGAAGAGATGGCAACGATTTTATCGACATGAGGTTTCTGAAGAACCCATTTGCCACATTAGAGAAGAGAAAGGGGCTCAAGGCTGCCGAACTTCTGGTTGCCAATGATATCGATAAACTGATCACAAAAGAGAGTATCGTACAAAAAAGCCCGTTTTACGTCCTGGATGATGCTTATGTGGGGTCCGAAGAGACGGATCTTGATACCATTGGAGAGGTTATAGAAGAGATTATAGAAGGTATGTGCGGGAATGGGTCGGAAACAGCAATGGATCGGGAGTAAATATCTCGTTTTCCAGTATGTGTTTAGCTGCTGTGGAAAAACCACGAGATTTCACGAGATTGACACAAGAAGGGTGTTCTTTCTCGTGAAAATCTGTGTAATCTTGTTTCCAATCTCCGATGCCGGGAGGCAGGTGCATGGGGTTTTTGCGTACACCCGGAAATGCACCTGCGCCACCTGCGTTTCAGATCAGTCCGCCTCGCATGAAGAGCCCGGCGAACAGTATAGCGATGATGTTGACCACCTTGATCAGCGGGTTTAATGCGGGTCCTGCGGTGTCTTTGAACGGATCGCCGACGGTATCACCGATTACGGCTGCCTTGTGTGCGTCAGAGCCTTTACCACCATGCGCACCATCCTCGATCAGTTTCTTCGCATTATCCCACGCTGCGCCGCTGTTTGACATGAATAGCGCCATCAGCAGACCGACAACGATAATCCCAATGAGGAACCCGCCGAGCGCAACCGGACCAAGCACGATACCGACAGCAAGCGGTACACCGATCGCAAGAATGCCCGGAATCACCATTTCCCTGATAGCAGCCTTTGTCACGATATCCACAGCCTTCCCGTACTCGGGTTTTGTGGTTCCTTCCATGATGCCCGGAATCTCTCGGAACTGCCTTCGCACTTCTTCCACGATCTCAAAAGCGGCTTTACTGACCGCATTCATCGTAACAGCACTGAAGAGGAACGGAAGGAGCCCGCCGATGAAGAGCCCGACCAGTACCAGCGGGTTGTCAAGACCAAGCGCACCAGCGGCAGTGAGATCCACCTGATGCCTGTAATCCGCAAAGAGTGCGAGCGCTCCGAGAGCGGCTGATCCAACTGCATAGCCCTTGGTCACCGCTTTTGTGGTGTTTCCGACTGCATCGAGTTGATCGGTCACATCCCTGGTGCTTGATGGAAGTGCAGCCATCTCTGCGATGCCGCCTGCGTTGTCTGTGATCGGTCCGTACGAATCAAGTGCAACGATGATTCCAGTCGTTGAGAGCATCGCGACCGCCGCAAGAGCGATGCCGTACACGCCGATTGCCGCATCGTCCAGTCCACCAACAACAATGAATGATACCAGTATGCCGGCACAGATCACGATCACCGGCATTACCGTACTTTCAAGACCGATTGCAAGCCCTGATATGATGTTTGTGCCTGCACCAGTCTCTGATGCACGAGCAATCGTCTTAACAGGTCTGAATGTGACTGCGGTGTAGTATTCGGTGATGATCACGATCAAAACCATGATCACGATCCCGACGAGTGTCGCATAAAAGAACCTGATATCGCCACCCATCAGCCGGTCTGTGATGAAATAGAACGCAACAATGCTGAGCAGTGCCGCGGCTGCAACGCCTTTGTACAGCGCACGCATAATCTTCCCATCCTTGCCGAGTCTGACGCAGAAGACTGCGATGATCGATGCAACGATTGCAGCCGCCCCGAGCATCAGCGGGTAGGTGACCGCATTCGGGTACTCGCCTATCACGAGCGCACCAAGGAGCATTGCGGCAAGCGAAGTCACAACATACGTCTCAAAGAGGTCTGCACCCATCCCAGCGCAGTCGCCGACGTTATCTCCAACGTTATCAGCAATCACCGCCGCATTTCTCGGATCGTCCTCAGGGATGCCTGCTTCTATCTTACCAACAAGATCTGCGCCGACATCTGCCGCCTTTGTGTAGATACCGCCTCCGACCCGTGCAAAGAGGCTGATCAGGCTCGCACCGAATGCAAAGCCGATGATCAGATTGACGTTCTCAGGAACCCCACCATATAATATGTAAAACCCGCTCGTGCCAAGCAACGCAAGACCGACCACGGCAAGCCCGGTCACCGCGCCGCCTTTGAATGCAATGGAGAGTGCTTTCTCAACTCCGCTTTTCGCTGCATTCGCGGTTCTCACGTTTGCGCGAACCGAGACATTCATGCCGATGTATCCTGCCGCGGCAGAGGCTACTGCGCCGGCAAGGAACCCGGCTGCAATCTTTACCCCGTCATCAAGCAGGAAAGCGATCGCAGCAGCCAGAATGATCGCAACGATTGCAACCGTTCTGTACTGCCGGTTCAGATATGCCATCGCACCCTCCTGAATCGCGGATGCGATCTCTTGCATCTCTTTTGTGCCGGTTGGCTGCTTCAGGACCGTGCGTGCAAACAGACCTGCGAATATCAGGCTGAGAATGCCTGCTGCGGGTGCAAGATATAATAAATTATCCATTTTTTGTTACTCCTGTTTCTATTATTAGTTTGTATTTTACTATTACATGATTGTTATACAATAAGAACGTGTCGATGTGAGGGGTTTTTATCAGGTTACTATGGTGGTGAAATCGAAATATCCCAGTCTGGCGAATGTTAGCGGTTCTGCGGAGATGCCGGAAGAAAGCAGTATCATACGCGGTTCTGAAGAAAGGCTTTTTTAGTATAATTTCATTGCACGGGTGTTTGGTTTAAATGCTTTGAGTGGTTATTGCGTTTAAACGTACTGGCACGGTTGACCGCTGCATATAGTGGTTAAGATTTAGTTTTTTTGACCGCGCTGGGTCTGTTTTTCAATATAATCGTTGATTAGAGATATAAATCCGTAAAAATCATCGAGATGTTCTGATATTGTATTAAAAGCAAGATTATCATCAATTTTTCCATATCTGTGAGATGATGTTTCTAAACCCTTTCATAGATCCCAATTTCTCTTTCATATCTTCAGGCAATATCTCATTTCAGATTAAATTGTCTACAATACCTTCATCGCTGCCAGAAATCCCAAAATTATAATCTGCGTTTATTCAACTTTTCGTCGAGTGAGTTCATACCTCTATAGGATGAAAGTGTTACCCCTATCTTTCATCCTTTGTATCTAATCTCTCTGATCAATTGCTCAGATGGCGCCTGTTCTATACTCCGTGGACATTTTCCTTGTTTCTACCTGGTTGCACTCCGGGCACACCAGTTTGGAACCGTTCTTTGTCATAGCGGTCATGCATCTCGAGCAGAGCGCTTTCATGACGCCAAGTTCAGGTTCTGCCGTGTCAAGACGCATGTTCCCAAGATCACTGATTCTCGCCTTCACGATGTCGAATAATCCAAACTCACGCGAGATATCCTTGACATACGCCTTCTTGATGTTGGATACGTGGATTACGGCGGATCCCACGTCAGGAATAGCCCGATCGGTAACTCCACTCACACCGGCAATCGTCACCAGTACGAGTGAGTCACGCAGCCCGGTAACCTGCCCGATAACCACATCCCCTCGCTGGAGGACTGGTGGAGTGCTTGTACTCGGGATTATAGCGATGGTCCGGTCTTTAGTATTGGTTTTGACCGTTCCCGTGACGGTTGCGTAGATATTGCCTGCATTCTCATACGTCTGCGCACCAGCACGAAACTCCTCAGTCGCACATATCGAGTCGCCAGGGAGTACAAACATGCCCGGGTTCTCGGACTCTGAATTCGAACCCGCGCTCCCCCGTTCAGGTTGTATTGGCTCTGTCGACTGTGCTGGCTGTTCCGGGTTATCTACTGCTTCAACGTCATTAACATCCATATTTCTGTTCACTTTCCGCAAAACAGATCGTTTTTTCAGTTTAATATCAATCCCTCACTTTATTTTCAATATGTTCGAGCCATCAGTACGGGGATCCCGTCTTTTCCGCAGATGGGGCATGGTCCGGTCTTTCCTTGTGGCTCAACCGGTATCCCGAGTATGTGAACGCCAGTCACATCTTCCATCTCGCGCCCGCAATCATCGTCAAGACACCAGCAGATTCGTGCAATCCCGTTAGCTGTTCTCTCGGACACATCTTCCAGTGTCTCGCAGTCAAAGATTCTCGAGTCTAACGCATCTCTGGCAGCGTGGTACATATCAGTTACCACTGCGTCCATGCAGTCCTGCACCTCACCGGGTATCCGGTCGATCGATACCGATCGTTTCTCTGCTGTGTCCCTGCGCACCAGCATGCACGAGTTCTGTGCGAGGTCTCTTGGTCCAAGCTCGACTCGCAACGGAACGCCCCGCAGTTCCCACCGGTAGTATTTTGCGCCAGGGCGATCCTCGCTATCATCGATCCTGACACGAAGCCCCTGATCTGTGAACCGGTCACTCAGGGACCTGCACGTCTCCAGTACCTTCTCATTAACATCGTGGTCGCCAAACAGGATCGGTACAATCACCACCTGCACAGGTGCGACCTCGGGAGGTAGCACAAGCCCGCGATCATCGCCATGCACGCTTATAACGGCAGCCACGGATCGTTCGGATATGCCGTAGCAGGTCTGGTGCGCGTGTATTTGCTCGCCAGTTGGATCTTCGTAAGTGATCCCAAATGTCTTTGCAAAGTTGTCTGCGAGGTGATGTGCTGTCCCTATCTGCAAAACCTTGCCGTCAGGCATCAGGGTATCGACTGCAAGCGTGTAATCCGCGCCAGGAAACTTATCCCATGAAGGGCGCTTTGAAACGACGGTTGGGACTCCAAGCCGCCTGTAAAACTCCTGATACAGCTCAATTGCCCGATCTACGTGTTTTGCCGCGTCGTCCCAGTCTGTATGCACGGTGTGCGCCTCCTTAAACGACGTGATTTCACGCAGGCGGATGAGCGGACGCGTGTGCTTGGTCTCGTACCGGAAGGTGTTCACGATCTGGTAGAGCTTAAGCGGCAGGTCCGCATGTGACCTGATCCAGAGCTTGTACATTGGATATATCGCGGTCTCGCTTGTGGGTCTTAGCGCAAGTTTCACGTCCAGCGGCGTAACGCCTCCGTGCGTGACCCAGTAAACCTCATCCTCAAATCCCTTTATGTGCTCTGCTTCCTTCATAAACTCGTTTTCAGGAATTAAAAGCGGGAACAACGCCTCTTCGTGACCGTCTTTGTCCAGGAGTTCTCGTATGATCGAGTAAATCTTATTTCGCAATGAAAATCCAAATGGGTGCCACACATACAGACCCTTGACCGGGTATCTGACATCCATTATCTCTGCCGCAGCGAGCAGCTCGTTGTACCACTCACTGAAGCGTGACTTCGGTGGGAGTTTTGGCTGCTGCGCATTTTTTTCCATCAACTGAAATCGGGGGCGCATGAAGATAAACCTTTGCCGGAGGGGGCTTGCAAGCGCACAACGGTCTTCTTAAAACATGGCAAGACTCCAGCAAAACTCTTATGCGCCATTCACCCAAACTCCGGAAGCATGAAGATATTACTCATCGGCGGCGGCGGCAGAGAACATGTGATCGCAGAGACGATCGCACGCGGCAGCCGCAGTTCTGATCTATATGCAGTTATGAGCAAGAAAAACCCGGGGGTTGCCGAATTGTGTAGGGACTACCTGATTGCAAATGAGACTGTTGAGGAGGTTCTCCCTTATGCAAGATCAAAGAGCGTCGATTTTGTTGTGATCGGTCCTGAAGCGCCGCTTGCGCTCGGACTTGCTGACGTGCTCGAAGGCGAGGGTTTTCCGTGCTTCGGACCGAAAGTCGCGCCTGCGCAGATCGAGCTTGACAAAGCGTGGGCTCGCAGGTTCATGCGCAGGCACAATATCAGCGGGTGCCCGGTCTTCGAGATCTTTGAGCAGGGCGATGATGCAGGAGCACACGAGTTTATCGAGAAACTTGGCAACGTCGTCGTGAAACCAACCGGGCTTACCGGTGGAAAAGGCGTTCGGGTGATGGGAGATCATTTTCCCGACATGAACGGTGCAAAAGAGTATGCTTCTGAGGTTCTACGTGATGGACCGGTCATAATCGAGGAAAATCTTGAAGGAGAGGAGTTTACTGTGCAGGCATTCACCGATGGTAAGACGCTTGCGTTTGCACCGGCTGTGCAGGATTACAAACGCGCTTACGACGGCGACAAGGGACCAAATACTGGAAGCATGGGCTCTTATTCCGCTGCAGGCGACCTACTGCCATTCCTGCAGGAACCGGACTACGAGGCTGCGAAAGAGATCATGCGCAATGTCATCGAAAAGATCAGGGATGATACTTGCGCTTATAAAGGCATATTGTACGGTCAGTTTATGTTGACCGCAAAAGGAATCATGATAATTGAGTTTAACGCACGATTCGGCGATCCTGAGGTGATGAACGTGCTCACACTGCTTAAACCCGATTTCATAGACGTCTTGCAGGCGGTGGCAGATGAGTCGCTCTCTGACCTGGACGTTGGATTCGAGCGCTTTGCGACCGTCTGCAAGTATCTGGTCCCGGCAGGCTACCCTGAAAACCCTGTGAAGGACTCGGTCATCGAGATCGGCGATACAGGGGATGCTCTGCTCTTTTATTCAAGTGTCTATGAAGAGGGTGGGCAGGTATATACCACAGGATCGCGGGCAATTGCGGTTGTCGGGATTGCACAGGTGATTGCAGATGCAGAGAAGATCGCTGCACACGGGCTTTCTGCGATACGCGGCGACCTCTATGCAAGGTCTGACATCGGGACTGTGGCGCTGATCGACCAGCAGATCGAACATGCCACACGCCTCCGTGCAAGACCCGACGGTGCATGATCAAGTGGCATATGGCGCATGATCGAGCTGCTTGTAATCGGGTTTCTCATCGGGCTTACCGGGGCAGCCGTCCCCGGACCAATGCTCTTTGCAACCATTGAGGCATCACTTCGGAGGGGCTGGACTGCAGGTCCATTGATCGTGCTTGGACATGCGGCGGTCGAAGTCTTGATCTGTGGCGTAATATTGCTTGGATTCTCGATCGCAAATGATATAATCTTTAATGCTGTATCACTTGTAGGGGGTGGGGCTCTAATTATCTTCGGGATGATGACGATACGCTCGTCAAGGAACGCCACGTTTGACGTGAAAGGTGGCGTTACCGGTAGTCCTGTCGTCACAGGCGCTCTGACCTCGGTGTCAAACCCGTACTTCCTGGTCTGGTGGCTGACCATCGGAAATAGCATGGTTATGGACGGGCTTCGGGTGGGGGTTGTTGCTGCCGTGCTCTTCATTATCGGACACTGGATCGCCGATATGGTCTGGTATGTCTCTGTTTCGATAATATCGGGCAGCGGCGGTAAACTGATGTCTGATCGCACATACCGCACATTCCTGGCAGGATGTGGCGTGTTTCTTCTTTGTTTTGGGGCGTATTATGCGGCAGCGATATTTGTGTGAGCGTATCTGCAATAGGTATCCGGGATATGGGCTGCCGACCTAACGGCGCGCACAATCGGGGTAACTTGTGGATCAAATCGGTGTGTGCCGTTTAAGATCTTTGAGGCAGTAGCGACAGCATGGGGTGGTCAAGTTAATATCAATACATATCAGAGAGTTGATCATGACAACGAAGGAACGTACTTACGACGTTGCGGATGTGCTGATATGGCTTGGCATTGCAGCAGTCACCGTATGGGCGCTTGACAAGGCGATAGGGTGGATTTCCTCACCGATATGGGTCGATATGCTACCCATCTTTGGCGGGGTCGCAACCGTTGCAGGGATCATCATAAAGGTGGGCGGGGTGTTGCAGAAACCGGATGTTGTCATCAGTGATGTCGAGGGGATGGAGGGCGAGATAAAGGCGATTGATAAGAGGCTGACTGTGCTGGAAGCATCGAAAGCCGAAACCTGAGTTGGCGGACCCCAATTTTTCTGTGAACGACCGTAGTGATTTTCCGGACAAGTGCTCCTGAACCGGTAATGGGGACATAAAGTATCCCCTCATCAACCTCAACGTTTATGTACTTTTCTTTATAATGATATTATGGTGGACTATGGGGACTCCTGCAAAAGTCAGTGACTCAGTAGATTCGGGAGATTATAGCAAGGAAGAGCTTGAACTGCTGCTTCTGAATATGCCTGCCGGCGTGGCAATCGAAAACGAGAACTACGAAATCGTGTACATGAACGAGTTCCTGATCAGGATATTCGGTGACGGCGTCGGCAAGAAGTGCTATGAAGTGTTTTCCGGACGATGTGAGCCATGCGAAATCTGTGGCGTCAAGGAGATCCTCCATAAAGGCGCGGATCAGTTCAGATACACAGCTATCGATAAAGACGGGCGGATATTTGAGATAACGGCTGCACCACTCCACCTACCCGATGGCAGCCGTCGGGTCATAGAGATTTCAAACGAGGTGACCGAGCAGAAAGAACTGGAGCGGATGAAGGTGGATTTTATCAACGTGGTCGCGCATGAGATGCGCACACCGCTTGCCGCGGTCATCGGGTTCAATGATCTGCTCGAGGCTCGGTCTACAGATTTCACGGATAAGCAGAAGCGTTATAGCTATAATATAAAAGTCAATGCAAATAAACTCAAATTGTTGATCGACGACATGCTCAACCTCGCAGACCTTGATGCGGGCATATTAACGCTCAACTATACCCCGGTACGGTTGTATGATGTCGTAAGCGAGGTTCTTGCGCGACATCAGGCATTGATCGCCGAAAAAAACCATGCGATTGACGTGAACATACCGAGGTCGTTGGCGATCGACTGTGATCAACAGAAGATCATACGCGTTGTAGACAATATTGTGTTTAATGCGGCATATTACATGGGGATCAACGGAAATGTCCGAATTTCCATGGATGATCGCGGAGATGATGTCATCGTAACGATTAGCGATAGCGGTGTCGGGATTTCAAAGAAGAATATGCCAAAAATATTTGATCGCTTCTTTATGGTGGATGCGACACTTACCCGACACTGTGACCGGATCGGAATTGGGCTTACGCTTGCGAAAGGGTACGTAGAGCTGCACGGCGGAAAGATCTGGGCTGAGAGCGAGATCGGGGAAGGGAGTATATTTTATTTTACATTACCAAAGCACAGAATGGGTGATAACAATGGATAAGGAGAAACTGGAGGCGATACTTACATGCATTGCCGAGGGCACAATCTTTGTAGGCGTAGATAACATAATCGAGTTTGTAAACGACCGTGCAGAGACCATGCTCAACCTCCCGAAGGATCTTGTTGGGAAGGAGGTTCTTGCGTGTCATCCCGGGTCACTGAGCCAGACCCTGAACGAGGTTCTTGACCAGTTTAGATCAGGTTCTGACGATGTGGTCAAGATGTCACTTGCGGTCGGTGACAGCAATCTGGATTTTTTAGCCACTGGCGTGCATTCGGAGGGGGTGTATCTCGGGGCACTCCTGACGATACAAGACGTGACAGAAGTAGTGTCGCGAGAAGAGGAACTCACATCACTTGCAAGTCAACTCAGGGCAGCACAGGATGAGCTGTCGACACCGGTTGTTCAGATATGGGACCAGGTGCTTGCGCTTCCCCTGATCGGGTCAATCGACAGCAAGAGGGCGCAGACCATAACAGAGGTCATGCTTGAGCGGATCGTTGCGACCCAGTCAGAGATCATCATACTTGACATAACAGGGGTGCGTTCGGTCGATACCAATGTGACAAGCCATTTATTGAAGATCGTGAGTGCATCGAGGCTGCTTGGCGCAGAATGCGTGATCACGGGCATCGGTCCGGATATTGCGCAGACGATGGTTCATCTGGGTGTTGATCTCGACGAGCTTACCACGATGGTGGATATGCAGGAAGGACTCAGGTACGCGATAGACCGGTTGGATGCAGGGAAATGATGGTTTGTAGTGTTCCGGATTCGGAATTGGTCGGGGGGCTGGGCAGATGAAGATACGGATGAAGATATTTGCAATTACAATCGCACTCATCATGGTGACCGGCGTTGCAACAATCATGGTCAGCCAGAGCATCACAAAGAATATGCTTGAAGAGGCGGTTCACCACCGCCTGGAGTCGACTGTACAGTCGAGGGTGGATCATGTTGAGACGGTTTTAACCGGATATAAAGAGCTCACCGTGATGCTTGCGGCAGGAAATCCCTTCCGGGACGCGGTAGATGAGCAGAAAGAGTACACGTGGAGGATGGAGCAAGTTAACCGGAGGTTGAAAAGTGTAATAGAGAGCCATGATGATGTTTCAAGGATCCGAGTACTGGATACAAATGGTACCGTAATTGCCTCCAGCAACGATGACACAGGGTTTGACAGAAGCACCAGTGACATCTTCCTGAAAGGAACAGACGGGGTTTACATCGGAGACATCCACAGCTCCGAATTCACCGGAAACACTGTTATCAGCGTATCAGCACCGATCCTGTTAAACGGCGAATTTTCAGGAGTTCTTGTGCTGAATTTTGACGCTGAAAAGGAATTATTTACGATCACAACAGAGCGCACTGGTCTCGGTGAAACCGGGGAGATATATCTTGTAAACGGTGACGGCTACATGATATCACCATCGAGGTTTGTGGAGGGTGCTGTTTTAGATATGAAAGCCAGTGTGGTCATACATGTGGATGGCGGGAATTGTGAAAATGCCGCGGTCAT
Source organism: uncultured Methanosarcinales archaeon (assembly GCA_965369365.1). Classification (GTDB taxonomy): domain Archaea; phylum Halobacteriota; class Methanosarcinia; order Methanosarcinales; family Methanogasteraceae; genus Methanogaster_D. Next base: position 5,295 of record CBDUQO010000003.1, on the reverse strand, counting down.
GACCACGGATTATCGGGGCATAAGTGTTCTACAGGTTCACAAACATGTTGATGAGATGGACTGGGTGCTGGTTGCAGAGATGAACGAAGAGGAAGCACTCGCACCGCTTGCCGAGCTGACATGCATAGCAATGATACTCATTATAGTTCTCATGATTGCAGGCATTGCAGTTTCCATGATGCTCACCGGACAGATAACAAAACCAATTTTAAATCTTTCTATTGGCGTTGAAGAGGTGAAGAACGGGAACCTGGATCGTAAAGTCAGAACAGAAGCGGAAGATGAGATCGGGGATCTCTCAAGATCGTTTGACGAGATGATCTGCGAGATCAAGAGATCAAGGATTGCACTGGAGGAGTCTAACGTAAGCCTCGAGTTGCAGGTCGAGGAGCGGACGAAAAAACTTGTAGAATCAGAGGAGTACTTAAAGGAACTCGTGGATAAACTGCGAATCTCTCAGGAAGGCTTGTCCGCGCCGGTTGTTGCGGTCTGGGACAGGATCCTTGCGCTGCCGCTCATCGGAATGATCGATAAACACAGGATCGCAACGATCATGGAGACGCTTCTGACTGAGATCACACGGACACAGTCAGACGTCGTGATACTGGACGTGACCGGCGTTTATGAAATCGATACGTACGTGACAGGTCAACTGATCAAGATCGTCAGAGCCACGCAACTGCTCGGCGCAACATGCATCATCACAGGAGTGCGACCCGAGTCTGCGCATACGCTTGTTGATCTTGGCATGGACACTTCAGAACTCGTGACAAGGCGGACGCTGCAGGATGGTTTACGGTATGCGCTGAAGATTACGGATGGGACGGGGGGGGGGTTAACGCGTAAGTGAAAACGGGAAAACCATGGGATTGACGCAAGAAGTCAGCAGTCCTTATCGTGAAAATCGGTGTAATCTTGTGGTTGCCTAAACACGCACATATAACAAACCAGAAAGATTCCAAAACAATTCGTCACGAGCTATTTCTCATATCAGATTCAATCCGATGTCGTCTCCTCCTTAACCACGATTCCGGAAGGAGTGATCTCGAATATCCACGGTTCCATGCTGTGTTTTGCGGCACGCATCTTGCGCACCCGCAGATCCCTTGCGAACCTGCCCCCGTGCCGCCTTATTCCGAGTTCGATGATTCCGTCCGCAATATATGGCTCAGAGCCTAACACCTGACCCTGTGTTGAAATCCCGGTCTCTTCAAGGATGATGAATGATGTTAGCCGCTCCTGCCGCAGCGCATCAAAGAACCGGTACATCTGCTTTCGTACAGGGGTTTCCTGCAAGTTGAGAAGCGAATAGAGTGCACCGAGTGAATCAAGCGCAAAATAGCCGAATTTGTCACCGGCTCTCTCCTTGAAGAGCATGATATTCGTCTCGATCATGCCGATTATGTCCTGCGTCTTATGATCAAACTTCTGCCGGTACTCGCTAAAATCTGATATAATAAGCTGCTTTGATATGGGTATTCCCATGCTGTGCATGTTTGCAAGATGACTCTCCTTCCGCTGCTCGAGCGTGACATAGATGCCATACTTACCTGTTGATTCGAGATGATTCGAGAGCATGTGATATACAAATCCTGATTTCGCAGTGCCTTCGGCTCCTTCGACGATTACGATACTGCTTTCGATTATATCGGTCTCAAAGACCCTGTTCAAGCCCTCCAGTGAATCAATCAGTCTCATCGAGATCGCCCCCTTCTGCTATCATTTCGCATTTCCCGTTGATAACTCCCTCATTAAACATTTGATCTAACTCCTTCTTAACATTGTTCTTTGTAATCTTCAGAATACCCGATATGATTTTGATCTCCTGGACACCGAGCGCCAGCATATTCGCGATATGTTTTCTCGGCTCGCTTTCAAATGAAATTCCTTCTCGGGCAGTCCGCACCATATCGAATAACGGCATCAGAATCATTGGATTGTCCGACTTGATCCGGATCGTTGCCCCGTGGATCGTTGTGATCAGAAGCTGCAGTCCCATATCGCGCAACTCGACATCCGCGACTACGGGGAACGGGACCTGCTGCCAGAGCTTCTCCTTCTCAACTCTGCCGACCATGTACGAGTTTCCATTCGACCAAGAGACCGTGTTCACCGCCTCACTTCCACCGCCCAGATCCAGACCCTTAAGCATGGCTATCACGTCCTCGCCGAGTTCCTCCCCCATCATAACCGTGATTCTTGCCACAACGTCCCATCCTTTACTGGTGAGGGCTGCCGATTTCGCGCACAAGCTGGCATGTTTCAGATTGTCGAAACTCTTTTGCAAGTCCTCTTTCTTGCCATTAAAGATCATGAGAAGGAGGGGTTTCTTCTTCACCCCCTCTGACAACAGATACAGCAGTTTTTTGTCGTGTTCGGTCAGTTCCAGATCTCTGTATCTGGACAAGCCCAGAAGGCGCGCCATCCGGGCTCGCATGTCCACGATCGCATCCTTCTTGCCCGCGAATATGATCGTTGAGGTGAACGCATGTGTGCCAAACGACGACTGCTTTGTGTAATCGACGACAAGAACAGATGTGTGCCCGGTTGTGGCGATCACGTCCCGCATCGATGATGCCGGGAGCGTTCTCCCGAACATCTCGACGGCGGTAAGCGGCAGGATGTCCCATTGATCCTCCTTCGGGAGCCATAACTCGGTTGCGGTCAGCACAACCGTTCCTTTCTGCCACAGGTCGCGGATATCATTTTTCTTGAAGAAATGGAGACCCGCGACTATATATGGGGCGTCAGGAATATATGTCAGCTCATATCGATGGATCTCTTTGTTCATCACACCCAGGTCCCGTTAGTTAATTCTGCGGCTGATGGTTATACAATACGTCGATCCCGGGTGCCCGCTTCAAATTAAGTGGTAACCGAGACACTATCTAAAAAATCGGTGGTTTGTGATATGTATCGTAAATCCGGATTTCATAATTCACGCAGATGTTGCCTTAAATCAGTGAAATCCGTGTTACCAATTAATTTGAAGGGAATGCCCTGAAACGAATCACTTGTCACTGATTATCAGATTCCATATCATCCACCCCATCAGATCTCTCTATACCATACGAATCAAGAATCCGGATGTTCTCACGTATCGGAATCGTGATCACATCGATCATATCATTCATGCCATCCGCAAGCTCCTTAAACTCGCCTTTTGCATCGATCTTGACACGGGTATCGAAATTCCCTTTTGCAGCGTCTGCGGCAACCCTTTTCATCTCATTGATTACCGCCTGCAGATCCCGCCTCATGATTCCGAATACCGATGCAAGATCGCCGAGTTCATCCTTCGAATCAACCCTGACGTCATAACTGAAATCGCCGTTCCTGATCTTGTTTGCGCCGGTCATAACCTTGCCAAGCGGTCCGGTGATCGATTGTGAGATTGTCGCTGCAATCAGTATCCCAAGGATGATTGAAGCGATTACAAACCCGATGATCGCAATCCTTGCAGTTGCTGCTGCCCTGTCTGCTTCTGCGATCGCACGCTCCGATAGCTTCACGACACATTCCTGAGCCTCTCTTCCACTTGTCACAAGTGGACCTGATCCGGAACCGTTTATTGCCGACGTTTCAGGGTATTGATCACAGTCTCTTGTCACACCATGACCTGATTCGGAAACGTATTCATCGATCTGTTTTTTGGTGGTCACAAGTTCCATAAAGGTTGCTTGATACGCATCAACCTCTGATGTGATCGCACGCTTATCAGAGGTTGCGAGGGTAGAAGCGTTGATATCTGCCCTGAGTGTGCTTGTCCAGTTATTCACCTTGTCAACGTATTCGTAATCGCCGCGCAGGAGTAAGTTCTTTTCATGCCGCCTGATCATCAGGACATCGTGCAACAGTGCAGATGTTGTTGCGTAATCGAGGTAGTCTGCGTTATTGGTACTGTTTTCGATTGCTCTCGCACTGGCTACACATTCATCATCGATTGTGCGCATCTTCCTTGTGTCAGCCACCAGTTGGGCAAACGCAACTTCGTATGCATCGAGCTTTGATTCAGCATCTGCGATGATCGCCTCATCCTCGCTGCTCATAACAAGCGGTTTAACCGCGTCGAGGTGCTCTCTTAGGTGCATCAGGAGGTGAGCATGTGTGTCGATGGATTCCTGGTCCTCTCTGATCTGGAAATTCTTTTCAATCTGCCTGCATTCGCCTGCATGGACATCGATCACTGCAGTCGACTCGGTCAGGCAGAGAGCCTGATTCATGGTCGCTACCTGCGTGTATGCAACGATTCCAAGACCTGCTGTCAGAAGCAGCATGATCCCAAAGCCCGCCATCAGTTTTGCCCCTATCTTCATCGCTCAAGTCCCCCTGTGACCTACGTGAGACCCCAAAATGCACCCACTACTTTCTTATTGTGGCTGCTTGTGTATAAATGTTGTGTGGGTTAAGGGGTTTAGGGGACCTGATGCGGCTGCATTGTAGACACGAAGGCGCACCCAATTACAAACATCTGTTCCGCGGATGCTGATCTCTCCCCAAGACGTGCATACAGAGGTTAACAACTCCCTTTCTCGTCTTTGCGTCTTCGCGTTGAATTGGGAAACAAAGCCGCAAGGGCGCAAAGATTGAAAAACCCACCATCCTTGGCATCTTTTGAAAACCACAGAATCCATCAGAATCAGAAAAAAGCGATAGAGGAATTAAAGCGTGAGAAACAATCACTCCTGAGAGACTTTTTATTATTTTCTGGTTACCCAGGGTTGTCTTCTGTAAGCACAACTGTTAGAATTGAGCACTATCGATCTGGAAGATCCTCCACATCGTTAATCTGTGAAATCCGTGTTAATCTGTGGCTAAAAGTGTTATTTGCCACAGATCAACACTGATTTCACTGATTTCACTGATTTCGGAAGTCCGATCGCACCACTATTTGCAGGATTGATATCGTGCTGTTCAACCGACCAGAATAAATTAAAAAGTCTCGTTTCCAGACTGCGGAGCGTTATTTGTCAATCAGCCTGTGCGCCCTGAGCACACTCTATATCTCATCAAATTCTTCTTTGGGCTTGCTAAAAAATAACCTGTTAAAATTCGTGTCATTCGCCCATTCGTGATAAATCGGCAGAAGGGATCACGAATGACACGAGTAAATGAATCGCACGAATAATAGAGATGTAGAGTATCCACTCCAAAAAGTATGGTAAAAGTATCCCATAAGTTGAAACTACTGTTCAGTCACACACCAAATTACCAAAACCAGAGTGCCAGCTACCACTAACCACGTAGCAACTTACTCCCCCACCCACGCGCACCACACTACATCAACCCGCATCA
>CBDUQO010000002.1:0-34974 GCA_965369365.1 uncultured Methanosarcinales archaeon | reverse complement strand
TCCGATATACCGTCAAGGGTGACCCTGACCGCTTACATACCGGCTTGTTTCAGCTCTCGGGCAAGCGACTCCGAAAGCCCGTACCCTGATGTGAACGATGTTGCGATCGCCCGCGCTTTGTCCACGTGTGCCACCATCTGTGTAATATCCTTCCGGATCATCGGCTCGCCGCCATCAAACGAGATCAAGTATGTGCCAAGATCGAGCGTCTGATCGATCACGCTCTTGACCATGGAGAGCGGCATTTCTGCGCCGCTGACATCCGATGCGCCGCAGTGGATGCAGTTGTTTGGGCAGCGCGTCGTAATCCCGATCGAGGTCTGGTCCGGCACACGCTTTCTTAACAGCGCATTCACCTCTGCTGAGATCATCCGGTCAAACACGACGCCCGGAACCGGGGGAACCCATGTTGAGAAGACGAGCCGACCTTCCTCACTTAAAACAGGCTTTTCATTGGCGAAAACCCGGTTTATCTTTTTGATGATCGGTTTTGCTGGCAGCGCGAGCACACCTTCGGCGTCGAGTTGCACCTTATCGTTGTGCGTGGTTACGTTCAGTTTCAGCAGGGGGTTTTCATAGACGCGCATCGCGGGTATTTCTGGCAGAAGGTTATCAAAAACGTTGGTAATGTTTGGTACTCGTTTCACGGGTGTGACTACATACCTTGCAACCCGGAAGTCGCTCATCCCTATTCAGTAATTCCGGTCGTGCCGCGAGTGGGGATCGAGCGATAAACGAGCCACCTTCAGCCAAGCATCCCCATAATCCGAATCCCGCGCTCGATGCAATCCATCTGGTCGCGTATGCGTACAAGATCCGTCTCTTTCTGCATATCAGCGGCAATTTTGCCGATTTTATCTGAAATAACATCGCGAAGTGAGATTCCTGTAAGCGCCCCGTCAACTCCTACAACACCTTGCGTTTTCCCGATTTCCCCGGTTTTCTCAGCCCCCGTGCCATGAAGCGTCTTAAAATCGCAGGTCGGGCAGCCGATCTTCCCCTGATATCGAAACTTGGGCGCGCCGCATCGTTCGCAGGTCTCTGCAAGCATGGTTCCACCCAGTTCAAGCATTCGTGACATGACGTCGATTTCATCCATGGTTATGGTACTCCTTGTATCGATCAAATGTATACACGGGGAATTGTAAAGTTGTTGGTAACTACTCCGGCATGTTGATTGGTCTTTCGATTGCGATTCTATGTTTCCTATCAAGAAAAATAGGCTCTCTGGTAATTTGCGTTACGCATAGCTCACCGATAAATAAAGTAGATGGAAAACGCTTCAATTATATTGGCTTTTCACTACTTTTTGATTACTATCGCTCCTATCAGTTCTATCGACCGTGATGCGCGAGATTTACGCAAATGGGTTAACAAATCTGGTTCATCCATATTTATCTGTAGTTTATTATATTTTTTAGCTGATAGTAAACTCTGCAAAAGCTTCCCTCTTCCGAGGGTAGTGCACACCATAAAATTGGTGGCATGACCATTTTCGGAGCATATTGGGGTTTATCCAACCGAACCATCGACGAGGATATGACCAAAACACTACATGATGTGACCGCCCGTCCCCATCAAAACGTTAAATACATACAACATAACAAATGCATTAACCGAATCAGTGACCGGAGAATACACATGACAAAAATGCTGCAAATCAACAATCTTGTAAAGGACTATAATATCGGCTCTGAAAAGGTCAGGGCACTTGATGGGATCAGTTTCGATGTGAATGAAGGAGAGATCGTGGGTTTGATCGGGCGTAGCGGTGGCGGAAAGAGCACACTCCTAAATATCATCCGCGGGACCGAGACATTCAATGAAGGGGTGCTGAATCTGGATGGACAGGAAATGGTGCCGGACTCGTCGGAGGAGATGTTAGTAGAGCTTAGAAAGCATACTGCGATACACCTTCAGCGGTCGTTCGCGCTGTGGTCTGATTATGCGGTAAACGACGTCCTTCGTAAGATATATTCGCTCAAAATAGGTTATGAGGAGATGCCATCAACAGATCTGCCCAACTATGATGACATGCTTGATGAGGCAATGGGATACCTGAAAATGGTGGGTATGGAGCATAAAGCACGCCATATCGATTATGCATTGAGCGGAGGAGAAAAACAACGTGTGATCATAGCAAGACAGCTTGCAAAGAAGCCAAAGATCCTTCTGCTCGATGAACCTGCAACGATGGCATGTCCTGCCACCAAACAGGAAATGCTTGACACTATAAAGAAAGTGAACCGTGAGACCGGGCTTACCGTGCTGTATGCGTCGCATCTGCCTGATATCCATAAGTACCTTACGGACCGGCTGATATGGATTGAGAACGGAAAGATCGTCAGTGAAGGCGATCCGGACTCCGTAATCGCTGATTTCCTAAAAGGTATGCAGGAACCGGTTCCACTCTCCGAAGTGACCCCTGATGAGAAGGTAATCATAAAAATGAAAGATGTCTCGCACAGCTTTTATCTTGTAGCGCTCAGGGCGAAAACGCTGGTTTTCGACTCGGTCAACTTCGGGATTAACCAGGGAGAGATTACATCGATCATAGGTCCAAGTGGCGCGGGCAAAACGGTTTTGTGGAATATAATGTCCGGTTTCCTGTTTCCAAAGCAAGGATCAGTGCTTTACAGGCAGGATGACGAGTGGGTGGACCTGAGCAAATACCACAAGCAGCGGATGGCAGTCAGGCAGAAGATCGGAATCATGTTCCAGGAGTTTGCATTAAGCCCGCACGAACCGGTTGTGGACCAGCTTGCATTCAAACTCGGTGTCAAGGGGCAGCATGTGATCGATATCGCAAAGGAACGGGCAGAGGAACTGGGCATAGCGGATGAAGTGCTGGATATACTATATCAGATCGTTGACATGCCCGAAACCGGCGCAAAAGACAAACTGGGGGCGCTTGGATATACTCCGGACATTCTCCACGAGTTATTCCCGCGTTTCCCTCGTATAGAGACCCTGAAGTATGCAGAACCAATATTCAGTGCTCTTGACCTCTCGCTGGATGTGCTGGATAAGTACCCACAAGAGTTGTCAGGCGGCGAGAAGGTGCGAGCGATGCTTGCGATCACGCTTGCGCACCGTCCTGAGATCCTGTTGCTTGATGAACCATTCGGTGATCTGGACCCGATAACGCTGCGCGACGTCACCAATTCGCTGAAAAAGATCAACGCCGAGTTCGGGACAACGATCGTGTTGATCAGCCATCATCTCGATTTCGTAAGAGAGGTGTCCCACCGCGCGATACTGATCGAAGATGGTAAGTTGATCATGGACGGGAAGCCCGGACCGGTCTGCGATGAAATGCTCAGCCGCTCAGGCGTAACATACATGCAACATACGTAAACGAGACTGAACTGTGAACGACAATGACTGACGCGATCATCGAACTTGTGCACGTCTGGAAGATATTTGGCGAGGGCGAGGCATCGACGGTCGCTGTCAGGGACGTGAGCATGGCGGTTGACGCGGGCGAGTTCGTATCGATCATGGGCACGTCCGGATCTGGCAAATCCACGCTCATGAACCAGATCGGGATCCTTGATATGCCAACAAGAGGCGATGTCTACATTGGGGGATACAAGGTCTCGGATATGAACGAGAACGAACGGGCGCGGGTCAGGCGGGAGGTGCTTGGGTTTATCTTCCAGCAGTTTAACCTGATACCAACATTCACAGTTCTCGAAAACGTCGAGATCCCTATGGTACTTCAGGAAATGGATATTGACGAGCGGAGATCCCGGGCAACGGAAATTCTCGAATCACTCGAACTCGGTCACAGGCGAGAGTTTTATCCCGGTCAACTCTCGGGAGGTCAGCAGCAGCGGGTTGCGATAGCAAGAGCACTTGTAAACGACCCTGACATCATCCTCGCTGATGAGCCAACCGGCAATTTGGATACGAAGTCCGGCGATATGGTCTTTAACATCCTCTGGGATCTGCACGACCGCGGCAAGACGGTTGTGGTGATCACCCATGATCCGGATCTTGCAGAGAGGACGCAGCGGAGCATCCGGTTGCTGGATGGTGAGATCGTTTGAGGTAAGGGTGCCCGACTTACGATCACCCGAAACTCCAAACCCGTACAATCGCAATAGCACAAGATTACAGCACCCCAACCCCGCAATACCAATACCATGACACAAAATCCCACCCTCATAATCGACGACAGCATCCATAATTCGGATCTGTACTACGTGACCCGGTTCCTCGCGTATGACAGGTTCTTATACTTAAACTCGAGGGGACGGGAGATTCTCCTGATCTCGCAGATGGAACTTGGCCGCGCCCGCAGCGAATCCCGGATCGATGACATCCGCACGACCACGGATTATGACATAATCGAGAAATCGGAGCGGTACGGGCGGGAAACCGCATACAATCTGGTTGTGGCTGAACTTTTGCACGACGAGGGACTAACTCGTATCGAGGTTCCGCACAACTTTCCCATATTCCTTGCAGACGACTTACGAAGCCGGGGATTTGAGGTTGCGCCCGCCAGGAGTGGGATTGCAGAACTGCGCACCGTAAAAACCAGGAGCGAGATTGAAGAGATCAGAAAAGCTCAAGAGTGCTGCGAGGCAGCCATGGAGCGTGCGATAGATGCGATCCGGAGTGCAGGAGTCCGTGATGGGGTACTGGTTGATCCGGTACATCCAGCGGATTCGGGGCAGGCTCTGACATCAGAACGGATCAGGGCGGTGATTGAGCACACCCTGATAGACTGCGGGTGCGAATCATGCAGCACGATCGTGGCAGGCGGAAAGGACGGGGCAGAGCCGCACAACATGGGCACAGGTACGCTTAAGGCGGACGAGAGCATCGTGATCGACATCTTCCCGTGTCTTCGAAAGGAGCGGTACTACGCAGACATGACGCGCACAGTAGCGCGGGGCAACCCCCCACATGCACTGATTGAGATGTACGAGGCTGTGCTTGATGCGCAGTCAGCCGCGATTCAGGCGGTTCGTGCTGGCGTATCCGGAGATGAAGTCCACAGCGTAGTCTGCGATCTCTTTGATGACCGCGGATACAAGGAACTGTTTCCTCATTCAACCGGGCACGGTGTCGGGCTGGATGTCCATGAGGCGCCAGCAGTTGCCAGCGGTGGCGAGGTTCTGAAAGCCGGGAACGTGATAACGATCGAGCCGGGGTTGTACGATCCGGGGGTTGGGGGCATCAGGCTTGAGGATCTGGTGGTGGTCACAGAATCGGGTTGTGAGAATCTGACGAAGATGGAGAAGCGTTTTTTGGTGTGATTCTATTTTTTATAGTATATGCACTATAACGTCCGGTCACTATACGCACCATTTTCATTTCAGTACTTCCGAAACCCCCTACTTCCGAACGAGAAAACATGTGACTTCCTCCCCGCTACAAGTAGCGGGGCTTCCTGCTTCATGGGACGCCCAATGGCGCATCCCCACAGGCTTAAATTCCGCACAGTCCGTGCGTACATCAAGTATCTCGCCAGCACTTTCAGCCTTGCGAGACAAACCAGACTTAACCCGGATGTATTTAAACGTTTTAGTGCGGCATTCATCCCCGCTACAAGTAGCGGGGTCTTCTGCCGCGTACCTATAAAAGACAATTCCATACAATCCCGAATGGTTTTTGTTCTCCAATCTGATAATATCTTGATATGATTTAGTATATTCTCGCTTTTTTCGTTAATCTCTGCCTTCGCATCGTGTGTGTTGTTGTACATTAGACAGATCATTACAGATAGAAATCGAGCGCTTCACAATCAATGGCTTGGAAAACGTGATACCACGCATCCGGAGATTATGCCGGTCTTTGGATTATTGGGGGAAACTGTCCGGTGGTCTGGCTATGAACCTTGATGTGATATTTTGCTATATTTTTTACATGATCCATACCAAACCGATAGTTTTATATACGGTAGGGGACGATAATTACATAGATCAGCAAGATCGTTGTTGTGCACATCAGCACAAGACGTTGGGTAAAATAGTGGAGATTGTGAACATGACAATAGAACCTGAATGCCCCATCATCGACGGTTTCACCATCGATGACTTCGAAAACATCATGCTCCAGTCAGAAGTTTCTGATATGGCGATGGACCCGGTAGCCCGGATAATGCTGGAAAAAGCGAATGCTATGATGGAACTGAATGGACAGAGGATACTGGTGGTTGATGACGAACCTATGAATGTCGAGTTATTCGAGGCACAGTTGAGTGCGGCAGGCTACGAAGTGGTGACTGCATATAGTGGAGAAGAAGCTCTTAAAAAAGTCGAATGTGAAATGCCCGATTTGATCTTACTTGACGCGGTGATGCCTGATCTAAACGGTTTTGACATCATCAGAATATTGAGAGGAAAGGCAGAGACGCTGTTTATACCAGTCGTGATGGTGACTGCGCTGAGTGAAACGAAATATAAAATAAAAGCTATTGAATCCGGAGTGGATAACTTTCTTACAAAGCCAGTAACTTCTTTAGAATTAATAACACAAGTAAAATCTCTACTACGTATAAAGTATCTGTACAATGAATTAATAGAGAGGAAACTTGGTCTGATTATGGCAGAGAAAGAGTCGTTCAAACGAGAATTGAAAGAAAAATCTCGAGATTCACTTGATGCAAAAGGAGTGAGTGAGTATGTAGCACTCCTGAATAAGCATATTAATAGTGATCATCATGTTGCTGTTGTGAACTTTGCAACAAGAACCTGACAAGGTTTGGCGGGGGCTGTCACACCATCTGCTGTTACATGAGATTCCATGAATCTGTTCGAGTGAGTTGTTAGGTATAATCGGTGAAATCCGTGTTCATCTGTGGATAAAAGCTTTTATCAGCCGCAAATTTCACAGATGGACACGGATTAAATGTTATTTGCCCAAGAGCAAGATTAATTCAAAGGGATTTCATGCCATATTTGGGTTTATCCAACCGCACACCGACGAGGATATGACCCAAACACCACATAATGTGACCGCCTATTGAAGGGGATGATCTTTTATGCAATGGTGTCTAACACTATACTCAGTGGTGGGTAAACTGGATTTACCACCTAAATAGTGGGAGTGTTAAAAAAATGGTTACACAAGATCGTGCTACAAAGCGTTCGATTGATCCTGCGACTCAGTCTATGCTACGGATCGCGGCGAAGCAGGGGCGTGAGACCGCTTGGAAACGCCTGGCAATTCAACAGCCCATGTGCGGCTACGGCGAACTGGGTGTCTGCTGCCAAAACTGTACTATGGGACCCTGTTACATCGAAGTATTCGAAAAGAACGGTCCCAAGAAAGGCGTCTGCGGTGCTACGGCTGATACCATCGTTGCCAGAAATCTACTGCGCATGATCGCAGCAGGCGCTGCAGCACACTCTGACCACGGACGCGATGTTGTCCACACTCTGCTTCTCACCGCGCAAGGAAAAAGCGGCGGTTATGCAATCAAGGACGAGGCGAAGCTGGAGGCACTCGCAAGAGAGTACAGCATAGAAGTGGAGGGCAGAACCAAAGAAGAGATCGCCCTTGATCTGGCACATGCCACTTATGCAGAGTTTGGCAACCAGGAGGGTCCGATACGCACCACCCGCCGAGCACCTGCTAAGCGTGTCGAACTCTGGCAGAAACTTGGCGTTGATCCACGCGGTGTTGACCGCGAGATCGTGGAGTCGATGCACCGCACACACATCGGCGTAGATAACGACTATGTCAACCTGATCCTGCACGGAATCAGGACATCGATCGCCGATGGTTGGGGTGGCTCCATGATCGCAACCGAACTTACAGACATCCTTTTCGGGACTCCTGAGCCAGTCAGGGGCATATCCAACCTGGGTGTACTCGAGGCAGACCAGGTGAACATCATTGCCCACGGGCATGAGCCCACTCTGTCTGAGATGGTCGTTGAAGCAGCAGAAGACCCCGAGTTAATCGAACTTGCAAAGAAGCATGGCGCGGAAGGCATCAATGTGGTAGGTCTTTGCTGCAGCGGCAATGAACTGCTCATGCGTCACGGCATTCCAATCGCCGGCGACTTCCTTCAGCAGGAATTAGCCATCATTACCGGAGCTGTGGAAGCGATGGTCGTAGATGTGCAATGTATCATGCCAGCCCTGCCAAAACTGGCTGAATGTTATCACACGAAGATCATCTCCACGTCACCAAAAGCAAAGTTCCCGGGTGCAACACATATAGAGTTTTGTGAGGAGCGAGCATACGAGATTGCCAAAGAAATCGTCCGAACCGCGGTGGATAACTACCCGTCCAGAAATCCTGAAATGGTAAACATCCCTGAAGAGACCGCGGAATGCATGATTGGCTTCAGTGTGGAGGCGATTCTGAAGGCTCTGGGCGGAAGCCTGGATCCACTTCTTGGTGCTGTAAAGAGTGGTGCGATCCGTGGCATCACCGGTGTTGTCGGATGTAACAACCCCAAGGTGCGCCACGGTTACGGGCATGTCACTCTTGTGCGGGAACTGATCAAGCACGATGTTCTGGTAGTAACCACAGGTTGCAACGCTATCGCCTGTGCCACAGCAGGACTTCTGTTACCAGAGGCTGCTGAGCAAGCGGGCGACGGGCTTAAAGGCGTCTGTGAGGCGCTGGGTATCCCGCCCGTACTGCACATGGGCTCCTGTGTGGATAATAGCCGCATCCTGACTGCTCTCGCGGCTATTGCAAACGCCCTGGGAGTTGACATCAGTCAACTTCCGGCAGCAGGCGCAGCTCCCGAATGGATGAGTGAAAAGGCAGTCTCTATCGGCACCTATTTCGTCTCGTCAGGCGTCTTCACAGTGCTGGGTGTTGCTCCGCCGGTTCTTGGTAGCGCTAACGTGACAAAACTGCTGACCGAAGGTGCTGAAGATGTGATCGGGGCAGTGTTTGCCGTGGAGCCCGATCCTGCAAAGGCAGCTGTTCTCATACGAAAGCACATCGAGAACAAACGCAATGCTCTGGGGTTGCCATCTGTTGATCCGGAAACAATCGCCGTGGCACCGCCACAGCCTGCGGATTGATAGCTCGTTTGGCAAGGAGTTCAACGTAAGAACTTGAATATACGGACTACAAAGAAAAGATATAAATAAAGAGGCTATAACATGGGAAAAGTAATAACGATACACTCCTACCGGGGTGGAACTGGAAAGACATCTGTTGCAACAAACGTTGCGACGGGTCTCTCGCAGAGTGGAAAAGCTACATGTCTAATTGACATGGACTTCAGGGCGCCGAGCTTGAACACGATGTTTGACTACAAACCGGACCACTGGATAAACGATTATCTGGAAGGGCGGTGTGAACTCGATTCCGCGCTCGTGGACATGAGTCACAAACTCGGTCTTGAGGGTAAACTGCTCATCGGCTTTGCAAATCCTGATGTGAACGCGGCGCGTGAGATGATGGAGAAGGGAAAGAAGTGGCATCTAACTGCCTTCCAGAGACTTGCGAAAGCAAAAGAGGACCTGCTTGGCAATGGTATGGAATATATCATCCTCGACACGAGTCCGGGTGTACATTATTCCGCGGTAAATGCAATTGTAGCGTCGGACGATGTGGTAGTTATAACTACAACATACAAGTCCGATCTCGATGGCATAAGCAATCTCATTAGCGGCATATACGAGCTCCTTGGAAAGAATGTAAGCATATTGGTGAACAAGGTTGCACCTGCGGTTATTGCTGCTGACGACGGCAGTAAAGTTGGGAAGTGGCTGGAGGACGAGTTCAAGCTGGACGTGATAGGACTGATACCTTGCTACTGTGAGGTGTTGAACTTCGACGGAACACTTGAGAACCCATCCAGCGCATTCATAATGGAACAACCGGATCATCCGTTCGCAAAAGCTATTGCGGAGATCACACAGAAGCTTGAGTGATCAAACAAGAGGTGGACAAATGAAAGTTAAGGACCTTGGATTCTTTGGTAAATATGTAAGCGTAAATGCAGATGACCCTGTTTCAGAGGCTGCAAAAGAGATGGTACAGCACAGGGCACTGGATGTAATGGTATTGGACGGAAACAAGGAAGTGGTCGGGATCATAACTTACCGGAAGATACTGGAGGAAGTGGTGGCAAAGGGGCTGGATTCCAGCAAGGTGAAGAGCGAGGCGGCTGTTTCTACCAACTTTGAGACAATATCGGCAGAGGATGATGTAATGGACGCCATACTGAAATATACAAAATTTCAGATAGAAGTGGGAAGCGACGTACCCGGTCTGATAGTTCTGGCAGATGGTAAGTTCGCGGGCGTTATTCCAATTGCAGATATGTATGCGGCAGCAAGTCCCCAGGCGTTATACCAATATTCGATGATGAAATAATGGCTCTAAATGAACCAGTAAGTCCCTTGGAAGAGATGAAATCACGTTCTCGGGACGTTTCTAGGATGTATTGCAAACGCAAAATGGGTAATCCCAAAGCTTGCCCCGGGGATTGCATGCAATGTATCATGGAATTCATGATGTTCCCTGGTGTTGAGGCTGTGTAGGACGGTCCGGTAGATCAACTGCAGCACTGCAAAAGAGAACTTTCCATGGGATTCAGGGATGTGTATTTCGGGTTTCAGGTTCCATGAGGTTGCCTTATGGATGCAGAGATAAGCGCCCCATATCCGAGCGACTCACCCACCCCCATTTGCAGGGACGGTATGTTGGTAGTCGTATGGGATTTAGCCGGGGGCGGAAAACCATGAGATTGGTGTGGAATAGGGTAGTGTATATAATATATTTGTATATTATATCCTATCCTCTTATACTTTCTCGTGAAAATGTTAGCTAAATACGTACTGGTATTCAAAGTGCATTCTCGTGCCGGGGCGACATAGATATATACCATAACGTGGAAACCTAAAAAAGTAAGAGACAAATCTCTTGTGATTGGCGTTTGATCGATGATATCGGTGGGACTCATGTACATTAAGACACATACATCCGGTGAAACTTTGCTGGTTGCGATATGCGACCGCGAGTTGATCGGACAGACCCTCAGAGATGGTGCATTAACTCTTGAAGTATCTGAATTTTTCTACAAAGGCGAGATATCAACCCCATCCGAAGTCATGAATATGCTGTCACGTGCAACGAGCGCCAATCTCGTTGGCAGGCGAGCTATTAAACATGCACTCGAGGGCGGTTTCATAACAGAAGACAATATGCTCATAATCGACGGTGTGCCACATGCCCAGATGCTGCGGGATGGTGACGCTCGCTGAAGAGTGTGAGTGACAGGACGTGATTGACATACCAGAAGAACCCGAAAGATCAGAAGAACTCAAAGAACCGAACAATGGCGACAAAACCACCGAACAGTCATCTGATGCAAGGATTTCAAGCAAAAGCATCGACACCTGGGATGATATGGCACTGGTTAATGCAGTCATCGCAAAACATAAACGGCTGCTCGATGCATATAGAGGCGAGTTTGAGGTCCTTGATCCAAAGGTGTCCGAACTGAAAGGGCAGTCCGGGGAGGAGCGGGGCGAGCGGGACAAGATCAACGAGCATGTTGCCGAATTAAAGGATAAGCGACAGCTGCTGTACCACCAGGCAAAACAACGCAGGGTTGAGATGTTTGATCTGATCAATGCCAGCCAGAGCGCACGGAAGCACGAACAGGAGATGGCAAATCTACAGAAAGACCTCGAGACACTGGACTGGAAACTTCAGACAACAGTCATGGGCATCCGGAAGGAGCGCGAGATCGTTGAAAAGATCAAAAAACTCTCCAAACGAATCGATGAGATAAACGAGATCCGGTCTGACGACAGCGCCGATACCGGTGATGGAACGGTCAAAAACATATCTGCAGAGATCGAAACAATGATAGAAGATGCAGATAAGTGCCACAACGAGATTGTTTCTATCGCAGACCAGTCCCAGGAACACCATGAGTCGTTTGTCGAGTATGCAGGGCAACTGAAAGAGGTACGTGGGCGGCACATCTGGCTGAAGAATCGGATCAACAGTCACGTTGCTGCGGTTGAGTATTGGGAAGGTACGCTGAATGCGATGACCACACAAGAGGCAGGAGGCGATCAAAATGACTGATGATTCCAATTCACCAAAAAATGCGTCGGATATGACTGAAAAGGAATTGAAGAGTCATGTCAACCTTGTCAGGCAACAGGTAGACCGTTTGAACAAGGATATACGGAAATCCATCGAAGAGATTAAATTGCATCGCGGATCGATCGATGAACTACGGAATAAACGCGATGAACTCAATGCAAAGGTTAAGGAATACGCGACTAAGGCATCGACCTGTAGAAAGACCAGGGACGCCATCAATCAGAAGATTGCCGATCTCAAAAAACCCAGAAGCGGGGTACATGGGCAGATAAGCCAGCAGCGGAGTCGGCTGGATCAATTGAAAGCTAAACGCGATGAGCTTAATTCAATCGCGAAGATGCAGACTTCAAGTCTTGAAAAAGCCTATGCAAACGAACTATATATCTTTATCCAGGCGGATATCCCGTTAAGACACGAGATAGACTCTATGGGACGGCTGAAACAACTTGGAGAGCGATTGGTAGTGAGCAGGGAAGCTGATATAATTCATAGTGAACTCGTTCCGATCTACAAGGAGCTGCGTGAGATGCGCAAGATCGGCGATCATGCACATCAGGAGATCCGGAGTCTTGCAGATGAGTCGCAGACGCATCACGAGGAGCTGCTTAGCACATATAAGGATCTGGACGCCCTTCGCAAGGACGCGAACCTGTATCATACGCAATTAAAAGAGAAATACCGCATTGTCAAGCCACTCAGCAAGTCAATCGATGCGAACAAGGCAGCGGTTGAGCGTATGCGTGACGAATTGTCCACGTATCTTGATGCACTGAAAGGGGCAAATCAGCTGGTAGAGCGTGCGGAAACCGATACCGAACAGCATGTGATCGCACTGGAGAAGTTCAAGTCAACAGGGCGCATGAGCTTAAGGGAACTTCAGGTGCTGATGGAACATGATGATATCAAGTTCGATTGATACACCGGCTGTTGCGATTGACGTGGGCGCTGGAACGCAGGATATTCTGATATATGATAGTGAAAAGCAGATCGAGCAGTGTTTCAAGATGGTTCTGCCATCGCAGACAGCTATTGTGGCAAAACGCATCGGAAATGCCACGCATCTGGGCAGGGACATCTTTCTAACGGGGGGCGTGATGGGCGGCGGCGCCTGCGTCCGTGCCGTAAAACAACATCTGAAAGATGGGTTGCAAGTCTATTCGACAGAAGCGGCTGCAAAGACGATTTACGATGATCTTGATCGTGTACACAGTCTTGGTGTAACCATCGTGCCGCAGAGCGAAGATTCCCCTGCTGGTGCAGTCCGCATTGAAACAGGAGACATCGATCTACCTGCGATCGAACAGATGCTCGGATTGTTCGGCGTGGATATGCCGGGTACGTTTGCGGTTGCCGTGCAGGATCATGGTGAAAGCATGGGCAGCAACCGTATATTCAGGTTTGAGCACCTGCGGGAAGTAATAGATCGCGGGGGCGATCTGCGATCGTTCGTATATACCCCTAAAACGATTCCCCCCTATCTCACGCGCATGGATGCCGTCGCGCGGTCGCTGTCCGTTTGCAACGATGTGGTTGTGATGGATACCGGACCTGCAGCGGTATTCGGGGCGGCGGTCGCTGCAGAAGATCCGGATCAGCCAATGATCGTGCTGAATATCGGAAACGGGCACACGCTCTGCGCGATATTGGTGGATAACCGCATCACCGGTGTATTTGAGCATCACACAAGACAGATAACCATCGAGACGCTCGATACCTACGTGGAAAAACTCGCAGCAGGAACTCTGACGTTCGAAGAGGTGTTTGAGAGTGGCGGGCATGGATGTCACATCAGGGAGGCTCCTCCCGAGATGCCGCAGATTATCGTCACCGGACCAAACCGGCACCTGGCAGAGCAGAGCAGACACGATGTTGCTTTTGCCGCGCCGTACGGCGATATGATGCTGACCGGGTGTTTCGGGCTGATCGAAGGACTATCATCGGTCCGGGACGTGAAATCGTGACTGAAAGTGCAGACCTGCAAAGAAACCGCACGCTTCATGACCACAAATGCACAGTCTGCGGCACATGGATGGAGACTACCATCAAGAAGAGCAAGAAGGGGACCGAGATCTTTATGTACTTCTGTCCTGAGTGCGGGTTCTCGTACAGTCTGCAGGACTGATCAAGCCTCGCACAAACGCAAGCGATACCAGAAAAGGACAATCAATCGCAAAACCAAAGGGTGCGTTCGGACATCATCGCATAACGACCTCTCCCGGACGCGTTGCACCCCCGGCAGCTACCATCACGCCGACGTTGATGCTTGTATTGATCCCGGTATGCACGCCGTCGCCCATGATCACACCAAGTTTTCGTCTGCCTGTGTCGGTTGATCCCCCGTCCATCGCCACGCGGATATTTTTCCCGTCGTGCCGCAGGTTAGCAACCTTTGTTCCGGCGCCAAAGTTGCAGCCATGCCCGATGACGCTATCGCCAAGATAACTGAGGTGCCCAACATGCGTTCCTCCCATTATGATGCTGTTTTTGATCTCGACGGCGTTTCCAATGCGCACATTATCGCCAACTGCCGTGCCCGGTCTGATATAGCAGTTCGGACCGATATCACAGCCGTTTCCGATGATGACAGGTCCTGTGATATACGAGCCGTTACGGATGATGCTGTCCTCTCCGACCACAACCTCACCGTTCAACGTGGCATAAGGCTCGACCTCGCCTGAAATCTCGGTCATGATCCCTGATAGCAGGAATTCGTTTGCATCAAGCAGGTTCCACGGCATCCCGATGTCAATCCACGTATCAAGCATCATGTAGCCAACACCGACGTTATCTGATGCCAGTCTCATTATCGAATCGGTTATCTCGTATTCACCACGCTTTGATCGCCCGGTTTTCCCAATGCTCTCAAAGATACTATCTGAAAAGAGATACATTCCTGCATTCACCAGATTGCTTGTGACACGCTCCGGCTTTTCGATGATTTCAACGATTCTGCCACCAGACGTCTTTACCACGCCGTATTTGCCAGGATCCTTGATCTCCTTCACTGCCATCACGACATCTTCGCGGTGTTTCATCAGAGAATGAACGTCAGATGATTTGACAAGCGCATCCCCATTCATAACAATAAATCGGTCATCTACGAGATCCTGAACCGTTCCTATCGCGTGCGCCGTTCCGAGTTGCTGTTTTTGCACCACATAATCGATGTGGATGCCCAGATGGCTGCCATCGCCGAAATAATCCCGGACAACGTCGCTTCGGTACCCGACCACACATACAAAGTCGGTAACCCCCCCGTCCCTCGCTGATTTGATGATATGGTCAAGGATCGGTCTGTTTGCAACAGGAAGCATCACCTTGGGACGCGTTGTTGTCAGCGGGCGCATTCTCGTGCCTTCGCCTGCTGCAAGGATCACTGCTTTCATTCATAACTCCTTTATCATTTTTTCTATATGCAGATACAGCCTATCGACCACGGCTTTTGTTTCACCTTCGACCGTGATCCTGATCAGGGGTTCGGTGCCTGAGGGTCTGACAAGCGCCCACGCGTCATCAAGCGCGATTCTGACCCCGTCAAGCGTGTTAATGTCAGTAAACCCGGGAACCGTGCGTAGTTCTTCCTCGATCCTGCTCATGACCCCCCCGGCACCTGCGCCACCGCGAGGGGGCATTGGCAGTGCCCCGCGTTTTATCTCGTACGTGGGTAGCGCTGAGATATGATCGCTGAATCGCCCATCTTCCATGCTGATCATCTCAATGAGCCTGGCTGCGGCATAAATGCCGTCCGGACAGTAGGATACTTTCGGAAATATCCATGTTCCGCTCGCTTCGCCGCCAAAGTCAGCCAGGGTCCGTTTTATCGCCTCTGCAACATACACATCGCCAACACGAGTCCGGGTTATCGTAACGCCGGGCAGCACCGCGTCGATTAGCATGGACGTATCAACAGGCACGACCATCGATCGCTCTGCCTCCCGCATCCCGAAAAACGCGAGAAGCTTGTCGTTGCTCACGAACCGTCCGGTGTCGTCAACCGCAACCATCCGGTCAGCATCGCCGTCATGTGCGATCCCGATATCTGCATGTACTTCCCGCACAACCGACCGCAAGACATCGAGATGTTCTTCTTTGGGCTCAGAACTGCGACCCGGAAAAAACCCGTCGGGCTGGCTGTTTAACGTGATCACGTCGCACCCCAGTTCCCTGAGCAGATACGGCGTCGTTAGGGATGCTGCGCCGCACCCACAGTCAACCACCACCGACATCTGCCTCTCGATCCGGGTACTGGAGAGAATCATCGATATGTGGTCAGAGACTGCGTTTCTGTCGGTTCTAACTGGATTAATGCAATCCCACGTCGTTAACGGCATTAGTTTTGAATGTGCACCTCCGACTAACCCTTCAAGCGATCGTTCGATCGATTCCTGCTGCCCCGAATCAAACGCCATCCCATCAGGGTTGAAGAGCTTGACCCCGGCGTATTCCGGAGGATTGTGCGACGCGGTGATCATGACACCACAGTCATGACCCCTTGCCGCGTAAGCAAGCGTCGGCGTTGCAACCATGCCTACGCGCGTAATCTGGCCGCCCATAGAGAGCAGCCCTGAGACCACCGCGTATTCAATCATCTCTGATGATGTTCTCGGGTCCCTGCCGACCACCACATCGTGGTACTCAGCTCCCACGGCCCGCCCGATGCATAATGCAGATTCAGAGGTAATCTCAGTATTTACAACTCCGCGTATCCCGCTCGATCCGAATTTCATGATATCACTCAACTGTAACACTCTTTGCAAGGTTTCTCGGCTTGTCGATCTCGCATCCTCTATAATATGCAACATAGTATGCGAATAACTGGAGCACGACAGACGAGAGTATCGGTGCGATCCATGGGTCGGCGTCGGGCACACGGAGCACATAATCCACGTATCGCTCTATCTCGGTGTCGCTCTCGTTTGCGATGCCGATGACCGTAGCGCCCCTCGCCTTCACCTCCTTGATGTTGCCGAGCATCTTCTCATACACACCATCCTTTGTGGCGATCGCGACCACCGGAATCCCATCATAGATCAGTGCAAGCGGACCGTGCTTAAGTTCGCCAGCGGCAAATCCCTCTGCCGGGATGTAGGATATCTCCTTTAGTTTCAGCGCGCCTTCAAGCGCGCATGGGTAGTTTGCGCCCCTGCCCATGAACATGAACTGGTCTGCGCTTGCAAACAACTCCGCGCATTCGCGCGTCCGGGGTGCATCGTTTAATACGCGCTGGATATTGCCACTCATCTGCCGAAGTCCCGCTGCAAGATCGTTCATCTCCGCAGTCGTGATCATCCGCCGCTCGCTTCCGAGCCGGATTGCGATAAGCAGCAGCACAGCAAGCTGCGATGTGAATGACTTGGTGGCTGCAACCCCAATCTCGGGTCCGGCTCTCGTATGTATGCACTGGCATTCCCGCGTTATGCTGCTGCCAAGCATATTGACGACCCCGAGTTTCTGGCTGCCCCTTGATCCAGCCTCCCTGATCGCCGCAAGCGTATCAGCAGTCTCTCCCGACTGCGTGATCGCTATCACGAGATCGCCGCAGTCGATGATCGGATCGAGGTACCTGAATTCGGACGCGATCTCAACATTGACAGGGATGCGGGCAAACCGCTCGATTACGTACCTTCCAAAGAGTCCGGCATGATATGATGTCCCGCATGCAATGATAACAATTCGCCTCACATTCGGCAGCGCAGCATCGAGATCGATCCCGTCTGTCGATATTCGACCTGAAAGCGTCTCCCGAATGACGGCTGGCTGTTCAAATATCTCTTTTAGCATGAAATGCTCATACCCACTCTTCTCTGCCGATTCAGGGTCCCAGTCTATGGTCTCGATCTTCTTTTCGACAGAACCTCCGTCAAGGGTCGTAACTTTAACCCCATCCATATCTACTACGCCGATCTCGCCATCGTCCATGAAAATCACGTCTTTCGTGTGTTTCAGGATGGCGGCAACATCGGATGCAACAAAATATCCGTCGCTGCCAAAACCGACAACGAGCGGACTATCCTTTCGTGCGATCACGATCCGGTCAGGCTCACTGGTGCTGACCACTGCGATCGCATAAGACCCGCGAACCATCGACAATGCGTTTCGCACCGATGATTCAAGATTTCCATCATAATATTCCTCAATCAGGTGTGGAAGCACTTCAGAGTCAGTTTCTGACTTGAATTTGTGCCCTGAACTGATTAACTTATCTTTAAGTTCTATGTAATTCTCAATTATCCCGTTATGGACAACAGCGATGCTATCCGTGCAATTGCAGTGCGGATGCGCATTCTCGGATGATGGTTTTCCATGCGTCGCCCACCTGGTGTGCCCGATGCCGGTGCAGCCATCGATCTCAGGGGTAATCGATATCAAATTATCGACACGTCCCTTCGCTTTAGAGGTCCGGATACTTCCGTTCAGGATGGCGATGCCAGCAGAATCGTATCCCCGATACTCAAGACGACGCAGGAGGTCAAAGAGAATCGGAGCGGCTTCTGATTTGCCCAGATACCCAACGATGCCACACATATCAGATCACCACCATGCCCTGATAGTCTGGTTGGAGCGTAGCGGAACGCCGGACAACATTCAATTTTTTCAGAGAGAAAATTGTGCCGCACATCTATACCACCAGCGCATGACTTGGTATCTGTTTTCTTACGACAGTGCCAGCCTCGATCCTGCACCCCACCCCAATCAGCGCACCCGCGGTTACCGCAACATCGCACCCGATATTGCCATCGTCCCCGATTACGGTGCCAAGTTCGTCTGCATGGTATAGCTTCCGGTCCAGTTCCACGGTCAGATCCCTTCTGCTCTCCACGACGAAATGGCTGTCAATGACATTGTTCTCGCCGATGACGGTGTTTTTTATGGTGCTGTGCGAACCAATATGTACGTCATCAAAGATCACGCTGTTCTTGATGTATGTGAACGGCTCGATCGTGACGTTGTCGCCGATGCTTGTTGACGGGGCGATGACCACATTTGGACCGATATCACAATTTCTTCCGATTATGACAGGACCTTTTACATAAGAGTTCTCGCCGATCGTCGAATCCTTGCCTACAACCACGCGACCATCGATTTTGCTGTCTGCCAGCCCATGCACCAAATCAGGTATGCCCTCAAGGATCATCGCATTCACGCCAAGCAGGTCCCATGAATGGATCACATCGGTCCATGTGTGGTCTGTCCGGTGTGCATGTACCTCGTAGCCTGCATTAATCATTCGCTGTATAGAATCCGTGATCCCGAATTCGCTGACACCGCTGATATCATCATGTAGAGTCTCCTCAATCGCATCAAAGATCGTCTGATCAAAGATATAGACGCCTGTATTGATATTGTGGATGTTTTTCAGTATCTGCCCCTCAACAATCTTCTCAACTCCCCCGCCACTCTCAATCACCAGCGCGTACCCGGATGTAGCCTTTCTGGTCGTTGTCAGTATCGACGTGCCTCCGGTGTGTCGCTCAGTGATATCGGCAATCGTATCTGCGCTGACAAGATTATCCCCGTTTAACACGAGAAACTCGTCGTCCACAGAATTCTTCGCCTGTTTTATGGCATGGGCGGTTCCAAGCTGATGTTTCTGCTCAGTATATTCGATATTCACACCAAAATACTTTCCGTTTCCGAAATAATTCATGATGCGCTCTTTTGCATACCCCACGACCATGAGAATGTCTGTGATGCCGCTCTCAGCAAGTGACTGCACCACATACTCGATCATCGGTTTGTTCGCGATCCGGAGCATCACCTTCGATCGTGTGAGCGTCAGTGGTCTGCACCGCATCCCTTCGCCAGCTGCAAGAATAACTGCCTTCAATCATTCACCCGTTCATTTATTGCAGTGCTCTCATTTTAAGCGTATCGGATTTGTGATGCAGCTATACGTAACACCAGCACAAAACACCTGTGGAATATAAGCTAACCACAATATTACACCGATTTCAACGAGAACGTATGGGGCTGCAGGATGTGAAATGCAAACACATCAATAACATATTAATATTATAGTACTACAATCATCTCGTGTCAATCCCATTGTTGTTTCGCATCACTAAACACATACGTGATTTTTGGACGGAGCAACTTCGCGCCTCGCGTCCTCAAACATCGCATTCACAGCACCGTTCACGAAGGATCCGGACCTGCTCCTCATACGGAGTAACAAATTCAGTCTGTTCGGCGTCTCCAGTCGCAAGCTTCACGTCAAGCGGCGTATGATGCTTGTATCCTCGATTTGTCATCTCTTCAACCAGTTTCTCGTGCCTCAGGTAGAGTGCCATCAGCCGCCCCTTCCAGCGCAGGGTCTCAGGGTGGTTAGCGTACGCTTTCTTGTTGCCGGTTATTATCGACCACATCGCATGAAGTTCCCTGTGCTCACCGAGCAGATGGTTGCGGCATAATTTCTCGGGGGGTATATCCCAGATTCTCATAAGCGCATCTCCGAACCGGTTTTTTCAAAATACATGACTCCAGCTCCCTCCTTTACCACCGAAAATCCGTTTTTGCGGTACAGATCGATTGCACCCTCAAGCCGTGCATCGGTCTTGAGCACAACCATTGAATAGTTCTCCTCTGCAAATTTTAAAGCCTGAATGAAGAGAGCTCTCCCAAAACCTCTTCCTCTAAAGTCTTTTCTTACGTAGATGCGCTTTATCTCGCACATCCCGTCATCTATCAATCTCACAGCGCTCGTGCCTACAATCGTGCCGTCCACGATCCCGGTATAAAATATTCCGCGGTTTTGCAGGTAATAATCCTCGACATTATCCAGATCAAAGTCTTTTGCAGGGTCGTACTCAAAACCCTCTTCGTTCAGCACGCCCAGAACCAGTTCCTTCACCGCAGAGGTCATTGATCTATGAAATACCCCGATTCTCATCGCAGATATGCCTCCGGGTGATTGAGAAAGTCAAGCACGATCGTTTGTAGAATCTCTGTGCCGGTCATGAGCACAGCCTCGTCGATATCGAACCTGCTCGAATGGTTGCCCTCAACGATCCCTTTCTGTGGGTTCAGCGTCCCGAGCAGGAGGTATGTGCCGGGCACCTTCTCCAGGTAAAACGCGAAATCCTCTGATCCAAAGATCGGTTTAGCCTCGCAATCGACATCCGGGAATGTTTTCGCAAGTGTGATACCTACGGCTTCGGTAAATGCGCTATCGTTCACGAGCACCGGGTAACCATGAAGTACGTCAAGATCGTACGTAGGGAGGTTGGCAACACATCCGGTATCGTCCTTCCTGTAGGTCTCCATCAGGGCGTCAAGCGTCTTTTCAATCGTTTGCTCGATCGTCTCTGTATCGTGATCATCAAACGTGCGGAAGCTTCCAAGTATATCCACCTCATCCGGCGTCCTGTTGAACTGCGCACCCCCGCGTATCCTGCCGGTTCCAAGTACGTACCTCGCGGGATCGAGTATACCCCCCACCGCATCGGTGATGGTGCGAATGAAATCCGATGCGATCAGGATCGGGTCGATGCAGTCTCCGGGATTGGAATGATGCCCGCCTTTCCCTGTGATCTTTATCGAGAAGACGTTTGAGCTTGCCATGAAACTGCCCGGTCGAAACGCGATCTGCCCAAGATCGATGTAACCAAATATATGCATCCCGAGTATTGCGTCCACCCCATAAAGCCCACCCTCTGCAATCACCCGCGCTGCGCCACCGGGCGGCTGCTCCTCGGCTGGCTGGAATATCAGTCTGACGCTTCCGGGCAGTCTGTCGCGCATCTCATGAAGTGCGCGTGCAGCACCAAGAACCATCGCGATATGCCCATCGTGTCCGCAGGCGTGCATGATGCCCGCGTTCTCTGATATATACTCCCTGTTTAGCGCTGTCGGCTCTTCTAATACTTCAAGCGCATCAGTATCGCTCCTGAGCGCTATGCAGGGGTGCGACGCACATCCGTTGATCGTTGCGATGACGCCGGTGTCCGCGATCTTCTTTGACTCAATACCAAGTTCGTTCAGGACTCTTATGATCCTTTCCTGCGTTTTAAATTCCTTGAAACTCAGTTCGGGTTCCCTGTGAAATTCACGCCGGAGCTGGACGATCCAGTCTTCGAGGGGGGTAGGGGTCATGTTTGTTTCCTCCGGGTTTGGAGTGTTACGGGTTACGTTTCAGGTTTAAGTTGAGTTTAAGTGGGGTTTTATCATGTTTGGACCCAAGGTGTGCCAATGAAAGCTGCGAGATGCAATGTCAGGAGTTCATTTCACAATCCCGCGTTTCTCAGCCACCAGAATTATCGTATTATAAGTAAAAAGCAACCGCCCGTCAGCGTCAAAATGGACATCGAGACCTGTTTTGTCATCTTCGATCGAATCAATCATCGTGCGCCGCATCTGCTCAACGATTTCGTCCCCGGGATCGGCGATACTTATCCATTCATCAAAATAAAAATCTGCGTCCCAGTTTCTTGCGTGAATTATATTCAGTCCGGCATCGCGAAACATTCCTTCCAGTTCTGACTGCGGATACAGTCGTACATGTGATGGATCACGGATCTGCTCGATTTCATTGTGGTACTTGCTCTTTGCCACGTCCTCTGACGAAAGCCCGTCCACGAGCACGATCGTTCCGCCGCTTTTGCAGACACGAACCATTTCAGATATCACTTTTCCGGGGTTTGTAAAATGGTGGAATGCGAATCTACATGAGACGATATCAAACGACCCATCGTCAAACTCAAGGGATTCAGCATCCATCCGCTCAAAGGTGACGTTGGTAAGTTTCCTTTCATCACGGATGCCTTTCGCAGTATCAATCATGTCACGAGTTATGTCGCACCCAATGACCTCAGAAACCCGGTCTGCAAGTTCAAATGCTAAAAATCCATTCCCTGTTGCGATATCAAGCACTTTATCAGATCTCTTCGGTGCAACCAGGTCAGCAATCCGGTTCAGGTGATCTTTATTCGCTAAAATGCTGCTCTTTGAATATGCAACTGACTGCCTGCCAAACCGCTCCTTTGCGGACTCTTTCTTACGGTGCGCAACAAGACCCCCGTCCCGCAGGATCTCGCGCAGGAAATCGGGCATCTTTGATCCGGTATATTTACAACCACCGGTCGTGACAATTCCGTTCTCGATATCAACCTCAATTGCGTCCCCCTGCTCATATAAGATCGGCGTCCCGGTTTCCAGAATCGGCAGACCAATGTTTATTGCATTTCTGAAAAAAATACGTGCGAACGTTGCTGCTACAACACATCTGACGCCCGCATGTTTGATTGCAAGCACCGCCTGCTCTCTGGATGACCCGCATCCGAAATTCCTGCCGGCGACGATGATGTCACCCTTCTCTACTTTCCCTGCAAATTCAGGATCGATACCCTCGAGCACATGATCGGCAAATACCTGCATATCTGTGGTGCGCAGGTATTTGCCAGGTATGATCGCATCGGTATTGATGTCATCTCCGAATATCCAGGCTTTTCCTTTTATTTTCAATTCAGAACGACCACGGGATGTTTTCCCTTTGCCTTTGGCTTCTTTTCTTTGTGTGGCTCTCTGATGATCTCGGTGTATTCATCCATATCTTCCTTGCCGTTCACGAAGACTGCCTTGAAGTACTTCATGGTTCTTGGATCCATTCCAAGGAATCCAAAGTGCAGCACGAGTTCGACTATGAACCAGTACATCGCCCACAGATGAAGCGTACGTACAAATCCGATCGGTGACATGTTGAATAACGTCGATACATATCCAACGCCCATGAGGATCGCCGGTTCGACAGTGGTCTGCCAGATAGCGAATTCGGGGTTGTACATGATCAAACCGGTAATCACAATCAGGACGACCGCAATGTTCTCGGGAATCACCATCAGTTTGACAAACGGGTGCAGTTTGTTCTTATAATGCCCCGACGCCTCGTCAACGATGACAAATCTTGGATACTCTGCCTTTTTGAAGAGACTGAGAAACAGGTTCTTCAACTGGATCGCATCTGGTATGAAAAATATCTCAGAGAGAAGGTGCCCGCTCGTAACCAGGTTGTATGGAATAAATATCCAGACAGCTATAATGAAGATGAGCGCGGCAAACATGTGAAACATGCGCACGGTCTCATACGGGATGAGCTGCCATGCGTTTGCTGACGCTTCCATCACTGTGCACATGTTGAACTGCTTTGCCATGTACCAGCCAGTGATGATAAGGGTCACACACGAAAACAAATGGAATGCATGCGCACGCATGCCTTTCGGATCATATCGTTCGGTTACTAAACCTGTACTTTGTGACATGTAATGCCTCCTTCTGTTGCCCTCCGCGGCAACATGCGATATACGGATTGATCGCTTTTAAATGTTGCGGTTTGGAGTGGCGTATGATGAATATTTATCACTAATTATCATTGCGGGGGTCGATATGACGGACATGCAGAAAGTGATAATAGATATATGATATAAGTCCGTATTGTGAAAAACAAAAAGCAGATCCTCGAAGCCGCCATGTTTGCTTCGGATTGCTCGATTGACATCAGCCAGTTGAGTGACTTAATCGGGGAATCTGTGGATGAAACCACCCTGATCATGAACAAGCTGGTCGAAGAGTATGGAAATCGAGAATCCGGGATTGAAATCCTGAAATCAAGCGATACAAAGTATTCAATGCGAGTCCTGCCAGAATATGTCGAATATGTGAAATCGTTTGCCCCAAAGGAACTGCCGGCACCAGTTCTCAGAACGTTATCGATGATTGCATACCACCAGCCAGTAAAACAATCGGACATTGTGAGAATTCGTGGAAACTCGACTTATTCGCACATACACACCTTAAACGAGATGGGACTGATCGCATCGACTCCGGAAGGACATACAAAACTTCTCACAACGACGCCCGGATTTGCCGAATACTTTGGTCTGGATTCAAACAACCCTGATGCGATCCGGACTGCGCTGAAGGCGAGGCTGGCGTCACGGATCGGTGTAACTCCGATGTATGAATCGTTTTTGCACCGTTATGGGGTGCCGTGTGTCACGATCAATGCTTACAACCCATCTGCCGAAGATCTTACAATATTAACTGACGTTCACACGCTTATTATCTCAAAAGGCTACTCTGATAAGGTT
Source organism: uncultured Methanosarcinales archaeon (assembly GCA_965369365.1). Lineage (GTDB taxonomy): Archaea > Halobacteriota > Methanosarcinia > Methanosarcinales > Methanogasteraceae > Methanogaster_D. The sequence goes on along the minus strand of CBDUQO010000002.1, from coordinate 9,838 downwards.
AAGAAGCATTTTTTCGGGGAGATCATCGAGATTGCGTCCACAACCTTCGACGACCTTCTGCAATCAACAGAACCACTTGGTAGGCACGGCACGAAACGTGATGTTTCAAAGGTTATCTCTGAATTAAATGAGTTAAACGAGAAGTATCGCGAAAGATCGAGAAAAATGGATGCGGAACTGGACATCAAGGTGAAACCGGCATCGGAAATGGCATCTCACATCTTAAATGATCTTGGATTTACAATATCGCAAACCGGCGTGATGGTGGCGCCGGATTATCTCAATACGGGCGATGCAGACAGTATCACGTTTCCCACACATAGCAATGCGTCAGCCGATGTGATAGAGCGCATCTGCGCCAGATACGACGCGATCATGGGAGGGTTGCAGAATCGATGTCCGCGCAGGTGAGATTGGGGTGCGGTATGTTATGTGCCGCGCACACCCCGCATTTTCTGATTCTGATGGATTCTGCGGTTTTCAATCCTTGTGCACGTGCACTGGGCGGGCATTCGGGGAGATCACATACAGGCGGCTAAAGGGTGCGCTTGAATGTTAGCAGGGGTGTATCAGGATGTATTTATATCATATAATTCGTATTTAAATTGTGGGTGTGGTAGAAACTCCGTACATGCAATATACCGGGAACTGACCCCCCCTGGTTTGTCTAAAAAACAGCAACATAACGTGACTAACACACTACTTTTTAATACGTGCAAATGACTATATACAGGTGATGGAAGGACGGGAATAATGTGAATCCAATACAACATATCATTAATATACAAAGTTTTTCGCGCGGTGAGATCGACCGGATTTTAGACCATGCCGCGCAACTCGAGCCGATTGCACACGGCGGAGTGTCTGATATTCTGGCTGGCAGAATACTTGCGACGCTATTCTACGAACCGAGCACCAGAACCCGGCTTTCGTTCGATGTAGCGATGAAACGGCTTGGAGGTGGTGTCATCGATCTCGGTCCGACTGACGGGTCGGCGGTTGCGAAGGGCGAGAACCTTGCAGACACCATCTCAGTTATGGGGGGGTATGCCGATGCAATCGTTCTGCGACACCCGAGAGAGGGTGCAGCACGGATGGCGTCTGAATTCTCGTCAGTTCCGGTTATAAATGCCGGCGATGGCGCAGGACAGCATCCGACACAGACGCTTCTGGACCTGTACACGATACGAAAGGAAAGTAAACTGAATAAAGTGAAGATCGCAATTGTTGGGGATCTTAAGTATGGTAGAACTGTTTATTCACTTGCACATGCGCTTTCCATGTACAACGCTGAGATATACCTTGTCTCACCAGATCAATTGCGGATGCCTGATTCGATGAAACGTGACCTGGCAAACAAAGGGGCAAGAATCATGGAAACTGGAAATATGGATGACGTTCTTGGCGTGGTGGACGTGTTGTATGTCACAAGGATACAGAAGGAGCGGTTCCCTGACCCGGGCGAGTATCAGGCAGTCGCCGGGAGCTATAAAATAACAGAAGAGACGTTAAAGGACGTAAAAGACGATCTGATCATCATGCACCCACTCCCAAGAGTGGGCGAGATCGATCCGGGGGTTGACAAAAGCAGACATGCAGTATACTTCAAACAATCGTTCTATGGCGTGCCTGTGCGCATGGCGATTCTCTCGATGGTGATGAAATGAAACCGGAAAACCAGCCTGAAAACCAGGAACTGCGAGTTCGGAGAATCCGAAATGGCACGGTGATCGATCATATCGCTGCAGGGCAGGCGCTGAATGTGCTGCGCATACTGGGCATCACCGACCGACCGACGGAGGTGATGAGCGTGGTCATGAACGTCTCTGATCGGAAGAAAGATATTGTTAAGATCGAAGATCGAGAATTGGATCCCGGAGAAGTTGATGAAATAGCATTAATTTCCCCTGATGCGATTATCAACATCATACGCGACTACAAGGTCGTGGAAAAGTACAAGGTGGTTCTTCCATCAGAGATCGAGGGAGTAGTCCGGTGTATGAACCCAAACTGCATCACAAACACCGATGAGCCGGTTAAACCGCGGTTTACGATATATCGTAATGGGGGGGTTGAACTGCACTGCATGTACTGCAGAAGGATAATCGCGGATCGGATTGCAGATTTCCTTATCTGACTGATGAAAGATTAATATATCAAATAACACCACCTAATTTAATTGAAGAGGGTGACTACAATAATTGAACATGCACTCTGGGCGGCACTCATACTCTTGATCACAGCGTCGGCACTGCCCGGACAACGCCGGAAGTACCGATTTCTTGCAGGATCCATGGGTTGGGGCTTCTTTGCAATCCACTGGCTAATCCAGCCGGCGCATTATATCGAGATCGGTGATTACGTAAACGTCCTGCTGGTGCTGGCAGTATCGGTCTTCTGCATGATCATTGCCCATGTGATGTACCGGAATTATAAGCATAACATGGACGACGGGGACATTCTCCTGACGCTAACAACTGCTGCAGCGCTTGGCGGTCTGTTTTACTATCCGTTTGCCAAAATAGAGTTTCTCAACACGTTCCTGATTTCGGCAGTCGCAGAACAGGTCGTTTATCTCCTGCATGCGTTCAACGTGCCGGCAGAACTGACACTTGGGGAAGAATCGATGATCGAGGATGTGATCAAACTCAATGGATATCAGGTCACAATTATTTTCGCATGCACTGCAATCGAAAGCATCGCAATATTCATCGGATTGATATTTTGTGTGCGCGCTTCTGCGAAAAGAACCATTGTTGCGTTTATCGCTTCGATTCCAGTGATTTATGGGCTGAATCTGATAAGAGATGCGTTTGTTGTTGTTGCTTTTGGATATCAATGGTTTCGATGGTTATACCAATACCAGTACCAATTGGTTCAATGGTTAAATCAATGGCTTTGGTATAGTTATGACATCAATAATATTGATATCGATTTTATTAGTTTTGCGATTGCGCACCACGTCATCGCAAAGATCGGTTCCGGAATCGCGCTCTTCGTGATCGCTTATGTCGTGTTGAGGGTGCTTCCGGAACTGCTGGATGTAATCGATCAGCTATTTGCGATCGTGCGCAGATACTTAACCACTATAACCACTCGCAATAAGCATGAGGATGGGCTGTGATGATTCGGCTTGCAGAAGGCTCGATCAGGTGGATCGTCTCGGCAGCGTTCTGTGCCCTGGCGTCAGCTTTGCTTATCAGTGTCGATGAACGGATGCGAACCGTTACTTACGTCTTCATTTTGCTGACGATATTCTTTATCGGATTTTTCCGGGATCCGCACCGCACACCGAGCACGTATCCCGGCATTCATGGCGATTGCGCAATGCTTGCGCCTGCTGATGGCAGGGTCATGGCGATCAAAAATGGTGCGGTACAGATCTTCATGAACTTTCATGACGTGCATGTCAACAGGGCGCCGATTTCTGGCAGGATCAAAGCAATCCGGTATACAAAAGGGAGTCATATCCCAGCTTTCACGAAGGATTCACTCAGAAACGAGCGGAACGAGATCGTTATCGAAAATGATGGATTTGAATGCATAGTCACTCAGATCGCCGGAACGATAACACGTAGAATCGTCCCGTATGTCGCAGAAGGCGATTTCGTGCGGCGGGGCGGGCGTGTTGGCATGATCCGATTCGGTTCAAGGGTAGACATGACCATACCACCGGGGTTTGAGCCGGTTATACGTAAAGGGGACAAGGTGCGCGCTGGCGAGACCATAATCGCCATAAAAATGTCGGGAACGAGTAGCGATGAATGAACACATCCGTGATGGGACTGACCTGAATATACTGAGGCTGGTTCGCTTGCCAGACCTGATTACGATTTTAAATGTACTGTTTGGATTCACCGCCATCTTGTATCTACTAAACGGCGATCCGCGCAGCGCTGCAATCATGATTTTGGCTGCTGCGCTCGCAGACGGCGTGGACGGCGCCGTTGCAAGACGTGTTGAACTGGGAGTTATGGGCGAGCACCTTGACTCGTTTGCAGACGTAATCTCGTTTGGGGTAGTCCCTGCACTCATCTATTACACAATGGCAGGCACAGATCATCACATGACTGCATGTGTCTTCTCTGCCGCATATCTTGTCTGCGGAGTGCTCCGGCTCTCCAGATTCGGGATATTGGATGACGATGAGTTTCGCGGGCTTCCGATCACCGCTGCCGGCACATTCGCTGCGCTATTGTTATATTTAATTGATTATATTTATTATTCTCAGTACGTGATGACCGGTGTGTTTGCGGGATTATCGGTGCTAATGGTTAGCAATATACCGTATCCGAAGGTCAGATCAGTCAAGATACTGGTACCGCTTGCAATTGCGTTTGTTCTCGCAATCCTCGCACACTATGGTGGATTTTACGACTGGTTTGCATGGATTCTCGCAGGGCTAGTTGGGTGTTATCTGCTAAGCCCGCTGGTCTGGCATGGTCCGGATCACCAGGGGTAACTGCACCCGAGTCTTGCTGCCAGTCACTTGCCTGATTCAGGATAGAAATCCTCGTCATGTTCAGTCTCCTGATTACTTCACCGCCCATATCTTCGCTGACGTTTCTGATAATCCCGTATAACCCGTAAGAAGTCCAGTCTTCGTATCTCAGCGAAATTCACATCTGTAAAATATAATTCAGAGTATATCGTTTGCCATATCAAAAAATCGGTTAGAGACTTTCCACCCGCACGAATGACCAGATCCGGTTTATGTTTAAAAACAAGGTGAGATTCAATCATATCCGTATTAATGTCATTAAGATTAGTTTCTCCAGACTCCACCTTCTTTAAAATATCTTTTATCGCATCGGTAAGCTCAAGTTTCCCCCCATACCCTATTGAGATATCAAGTTTGACCCTGCAATCCACATCCACTCGCCCAGCCATATCAACGTCCATATCCATACCCACATCGATGTCCTTGTGCCCACCTCGATCCTTGCTGTGGTCTATAGTAGAGATCATTCTTGCCCCTGAATCATCCCTGACATACATCCTTGCAATCAGATCGGTTTTATCCAGTCTATCAACGATCTGCGAGGTTGCATCCTCTTTCAGACTATCGTTTATCGTCACAGCGATGTATATGATGAGTGATTCGATACCGAGATCTGCGCACCACAAAACAAAGGATCGTAGTTTTTCGATCCCGGCTGGTGTGGAAATATCGCTCTCGGTCATCACGAGCGTCAGTCCGGCAGGCATGTGGTGTCTGATGACCCGGGAGTGCAGCCGGTATTCATAGATGCGCTCGTAGATGCGTTGGAGCATAACAGATCATTCGGGCTTAACGGTGATTATTATTTGTGCGGATCGGCGGTTTTTGCGCGGGTTAATTATATGCCCCCGCGGTGCACAATTCGGGATGTGAGAAAACCGAAGCATTACAGGAACGATTGCGATCGGATTGCATTCATGTATGACCCTCTTGTCCGATTTCTTTCCTTCTTCATCGGCGGAGCGAAGGGTCTGGAGGTGATGTGGGCATCTGTCATCAACGAGATGGGCGCAACATCAGGCAAAAAGGTTCTGGACGTATGCTGCGGCACCGGTGTGATGTGTGCGAGGATTGCGGATGTGGTCGGGGCGGGTGGCGCGGTGGTTGGCATTGATCTGTCCGAAAAGATGCTTAAAAAAGCAGAGAAGAGAAAAAGAGAAAACGATAATATACGGTTCTGCCTCTCGAATGCAGAGGAGATTCCTTACGACGACGGATATTTTGACTGCGCATCAATAACGTTCGGCTTGCATGAGATGCCGTATCCGGTGCGGATGAACGTGCTTTGCGAGATGCGGAGGGTTATAAAGCCGGGCGGGACGATCGCGGTCCTTGATTATTCATATCCTACAAATAAACTGATCCGATGCCTGTTCACTATCTGGATGTTTGTGGAAGGAGAAACCGCGAAAGACTTCATTAAAAGGGATTTATCCTCGATGATCCGGGATGCGGGGTTCAATTATATCAAAAAATCAGTTCGCTCATATAACACGGTTCAGATTGTGAGCGGTGTAAGATAGCGTGATGTGAGCTAAAGATGACGTGGCACAACAATAACCCGGGACACATACCTGAATCAGAAGCTGTGTCCGAACCTGAATTAGAAACTAAGATTGCACATAAGCTCATTAACCGCATCCGTGATTCTGTGCGGTTATGTATGCCTGACTGCGATGGCGTCGCGTTTTCTGGTGGCATCGACAGTGCGCTCATCGCATCTGTTGCGGCATCGATGAACCCCTGGATTAAGTTGTATACAATCGGGATGAGCGGTTCATACGACATAAAACAGGCAGAACGGGCAGCAACACTGCTTGGACTGCGCGACCGGCTGCACATCTGCGAGTGTGCCCCGGCAGACATTGAGTCCGCGATCCCGCATGTGATGCGCGCAATCGAAAGCACAAGTCCGGTTGCGGTCGGGATCGGTCTGTGCATGTACTTTGTATCAAGATGTGCGCATGTCCGCGGAGATTCGGTGCTGATGACCGGGCAGGGCGCAGACGAGTTGTTTGCAGGGTATAAGCGATACGAACAGGCATTTGATGACGGTGGACTTGACAGCGAGCTTAAAAAAGACCTGCTTGCACTTCCTGATCAGGTTGTGCGGGATGCGGCGGTTGCGCAACTGAATGGTGTGGAACTGCGCATGCCGATGCTCTGTCCTGACGTGGTGGATCTCGCCCGCAAGATCGATGTTGGACTCAAGATCCACCGAGGAGATGGTTATGTGCGAAAATACATTCTGCGGAAGGCGTCTGAAGAGCATCTCCCCGCAGATATTGCGCAGGCTCCAAAGAAAGCGGCACAGTACGGCACAGGCATCCAGAACGTGCTTCGCAAGATGGCGCGCCGTGAGGGGGTTACGCAGGAGGATTTTTTGCGCGGGATGTTGTCATAAACCCGAAAAGTGGGGGGTCCGGCAATGGTAAATATTGGTGTGGCGACAGTCCTCCGTCATGCAGGATCTGCTGAGACTGTATTATTCTCAGGATTGAAATGGCGGCTTCAGTCGGTATTGTTCTTGATGTCACTGGTGGGTTCTCATTGCTCCGGATATGCTGGTGGGATGGGAATGTTTATATATGATTAATACGTTTACTGAATTTAGTAATACTTCATGTTGCTAATATTACATAAAGTATTACAATATAGAAAGAGGTGCAATGAATGATAGAACATATTGAACCCGTTAAAGTGCAGATGCAGCTTGATGAGCTTGATCTTGCTGGCATCGACAAAATAGCCGAAGACGCGGTGGATTTTGTAAACAATGGTCAGATGAATGTGAAGCAGGCATCATCATGGGCTATCCACCATCTCGAGGATCCCTGGGGATTTCCATCGCTCAACACGTTATATGCCAAAATGGTTGACAGGTTAGAGGACAACTTTGAGGCAAAGCGGGAACTGGTTACATACGTTCAGAGGTGGTAAAACCTCCTGATGGGTGTGTCGATCAATCTGGCACATCCACTATTTTTTCTAATCCGATGTGGCACTGTTCCGGTAAGGGATATTATCTCACAGAATATGATGGTCAAATCCGCAGCATTCTCACAAATATATAAATTTACATTATATATCTTATTTATAATTAGCAGCAGAATATAGATATACAAATTACGCGAATGTATGACCTGCTAACAACTATCACATACCATCGAAAAAAACCAATCCGGGGTAGCCTGCAGGTAAGCACGCCATACCCGGATACGTAAACACACTATTCAAGTTTTGATATCGCGCTCTCGGTCCAGACTATGAGCCTGCCTGCGTGCGTGCCCGGTGCGAGCATCTCGGTATTCAATCGGTCGTAAGTCGTGATATCCACACCAGAAAGGTTGCGTGCGGCTTTCTCGATGCCACGATAATCGGATGCCACGATCAAGACGCTCTTTGGCTTCTTGTATTTCCTGCCTCTGAGTTTTCCTCTGCCTGCCCGGATCTTCTTTCCGTCCTTTGCACGAACCACATCAGCCCAGACGCTGATCGACTCCAGCACCTTGCAGACCTCGGAGGTCTTTGTCAGGCTCTCGAACGCATCCTCAACGATGATCGGAAGCTTGACATCCGCTTCAACCCGGTGTCCTCTAGCAGCGACAAGCGCGGGATTGATTGTGGCAGCGATCGCCGATCTAATAGCAAGCCTTCGCTCCTTCCGGTTGATCTTCTCGGTCCAGTCCTTCTCCGCTTTTGGCGGATGTGCTCTCCTGCCGCCCTTTGCCTGCGGAACTCGTGCGGCACGGTTGGAATTTACGAGCCTTGGTATCTGCGCTATGCCCCTGCCAGAACCGAGAGACCGCGCAGAGGTTCTCATGCCCGCGTACGCGCTCACACCATACGGCTGCCTCCGGTTTGCCTGCGCAGCAACAACTGCTCGTTTGATGATATCCGGACGATACATCTCAGAAAATACGCCCGGAAGCTCAATCTCCCGTAAAGGACTCCCTGATAAACTTAAAACATTGCTCTTCATTTTAATCATCCCTGCTTGGACTGTGTACTGATGTGCGTGATCACCGGAGCATCCCACGCTGGTTTTTCACGTATGCAGTGCCTCATCCGGATCAATCGCTTCGATGGTCCCGGAACGCTCCCCTGTAACATCACGTACCCGTTCCTGATGATGCCATAGTTTATGAATCCACCATTAGGCATTACTTCTGCACCATCAGCCCCGATCTTCAAGATGCGTTTGTTGTACTCGGTACGCTGATAATAGCCGGTCTGCCCCATCAGCGGCACAGTTCTGCGGACATAAGATGGTTTCCACGGACCAAGGTTCCCTATGTGGCGCTTCTTTCCGGTTCGGCTGTGCTTGCCCTTCTGGAGCTGCACACCCCATCGCTTCACAGGACCCTGGGTCCCCTTTCCAGTGGTGATCGCCACGACATCAATGAAAGCGCCCTCGTTGAATATGTCCGTGATGTTGTACTCCATGCCAAGAAGGGATTTTGCATGTTCAAACCGTGCGACAGCGTCCCCACCAGCAACCATGGTCTCCATATAGTCAGGTGTCTTCTTCGGAACTCCGGTGATGCTTTTTGGCATAGCCTGTACGATCATCCGGATCTCGTCCACTATACCTTCCTCAAGAGCACCTTCGATACTGCTGTAATCGCTCCCTTCCCGCACCTCTGAGATCATTTTAAGCCCGTAATGTTCATCACGGGAATAAGCGTGTATTGCGATGGCGCGCATCGGCGGAGTCTCGATGATCGTTACCGGCACCGATATCTCCATACCTGATGTCAAACGTTTTGGGTGGTCATCGACCATCACCACATGGGTCATCCCAACTTTGTACCCGGCAAAACTCTGTATTTTAGGTTCTGTTCCGTTTTTGGTCCACGATCTGATCCGTGCAACCGGTTTCTTTGCTTTTTTTCTCGGACTGAATGCAAGTGACCCTCGTCGTGGTCTGTGTATCGTTGGCATTTATCAAACCTCTTCTCAAAAGCATCGCTGTATGCTGTATTAAACCTATGTCACGTAAGACCTTAAACCATCTGAATCGCCAGAACTAGAACCGCATGGAACGTGGAAAAATCGCTGGACATACGGTGTTGCATGTTTTGGTCTGCCGGGTTGCCATTGTCTATGTCATCGGGCACCCATCCCCAAAAAATGTCAGACAGAGATTTTTCAGATCTCTGCCGGCGTCAGCAGAATAAAGTTGGCTCTATGGTAATTCAAGTTACAAGCAGCTCGCAAGATGAATTGTGCCGGTGGGCATTGGAGGCGTAGAGATCACGAATGACACGAATAAACGAATAACACGAATGCTAAATTGGAATAAATTTGTGTCATTCGTCCAAACGCGTAATTCGT
>CBDUQO010000001.1:0-44496 GCA_965369365.1 uncultured Methanosarcinales archaeon | reverse complement strand
TTTGCCTCCCTGAGTACTGAAAGGGCCGTGCCGTCAGTTCCGCATCCGGTTGTGGTCGTGGACTTGCCCGCATTCGTTGCCAGAGCGGTGAACGCCTCGTAATTCAGTCTGTTCTCAACAGCCGCACCGGCATAGAAGACCTCTTCTGCAACCACATCGACCATACCATCCTCGATCATCTCGAAACTGATATCCGGGCGAGACCCGTATTTCACGATCGAGAAGTCTCGTGGCTCATAATCCTGGGTTCTGCCCTTGATCTCCGCGGCCTCGGCGATTATGTCGGCGTTCCGCCTTGCCTCCCCAAGCGGTACCCGGAGAGCGTTTGATTTTGTAGCGTACCATGCAACCCCTGCGTCCCTAATTATCTGGAACTTCTCAGCGCCAGCAATAACCGTCCGGAGTACTTGTTCCTGAACGATGCTGGTTGATTCGATTGCCTCGGTGAGCAAGAGCTGTCTTGCTTGGTACCTATCTGCGGTTGGGTCGCTGCTCATGAAATCATCGATCTTGCTGGAACCCATCTCCGCAGGTATGCGGCTTAGGAGTGCGCGCCTCTGCCGGCTTCCGAGACGTTCCCCGCTGTGATCGATGCGTGCAATCTCAAGAATGCTCGAAAGAAGCCTTGCGTGCGGCTCATGTCTGGAGTCAACCGGTCGATGACTCATCGGGTCTACCGTTATTTCCTTCATTTTAGGTACCTCCCCTCATGGATGGAGCGATCAGAACCCTGCCCGTACTATCTGCCGCTATGTCATCAAGCGCCGTTCCGAGAACATACTCAACTCCCGACGCAACGCCAACCAGCCCGCCATCGGGGGTTCCGCCTGCTGCTGCAAGTACGTTCACCTGGTCGCCGGCGTCTATGTCTTCTTCGGTCGCAACCACGGCAACGCATCCGACCGCGGCAATCGCTACCGGATCTCCGATGCCTGCGCCGTAAAGCGCCACCCCGATCGGTGCGTTTGCTCCGGTTCCCGGAACTACCTGCCCGGATACACCTGTTGCTGCCGCTTCTACTGCCTGTCCGGGGAGCAACACTGCCCCCGCAACCAGACTAAGTATTGTGTTGCCGGATTCTAGCACGTTTCGAATTGCCGGCATCGCTGTTAGTGCCATATTTAGTCCTCCGCGAAATCGGATGCCGCGAACGCCTCAAAACCTCCGCTATCCAGCTCAACCGCCTGCGCCGCAACAGGAGCCGTGGCCCCGGATGATACGACTGTGTGCACCACTGGCGTGCTCGCCATTACGTCGAGCTTCTTCTGAAGTTCCTTCACACGAGTGTCTTTTTCGAGTGCGATAAGCCTCGCTTCGAGTGCGGTGTTCGCTGTTTTGAGTTCTGCGATCGTAGCGTGTGCGATCTTGAGCTCGTTTGCTATGTGTGCAGCGTTCATCGCTTCCTTTACCTGGACTGCCGCCTCAAGTGCAGCAATGTCGGGATCAGTAGAGGTCTTTTCGCCTTCTTCGGGAGTGTTTTGTTTCGGGTCGTTTTCGTCTGTCATGGTGATTCCTTCGTTGAATTTGCATATTGTGCATGCGCCCTGCCGTACGGTCGCTGCACCCATAAATATCATGTCGGTAGCCATCACGGTTTTGGATTTCGAATTCGTGACCGGCTTCAAAAAAAGTTCGCTCGATATGTCCGTGATCTGCCCCCTTCGCAGGAGGATTGCAGTGTCGGTCCCGTTTTGGGTTGGGAATATTCGAACGTCGCCCAACCATTTCGCGATTGGATCTCGCACAAACGATGGGTTTTCGATGACCCCGATCTCGTTTGTGATGGGCAGCGTCCCGAAGATGTCATGATCCATCTTCATGGTCATCTTCTCAAAACGCATCTTCTCGAGATCATTACCCGTGTACTGCGTAGGGGTTTCGCTATATCCGTCTGCCCAGGTACCCTCTGCGAGGAGGGTAACTCCATGGAAGATTGTGTCGCCGTTGGGGGCGTCGGTGATTTTGTTGATGGAACCAAACGACAATTCGGCAGTTTCCAGCCCGTCTGGTGGGTTATGAGCCATACTCCTTACTGTATCCGGCAGTCATTATTAATGCATGTAACTAAAAGTAATACAAAACATTATAAAGCAATACAAAACATTATAAAGCAATGTCTACCATAGAAAGAACATTCTCATTCACCGTAAAGCTGCCGCACCAAGCATACGCCAAGCTACTTTCCGAATCGAGAAAACGAGAGAAACTGTCTGCCGCCGTACCAAGCCGCACAGCCAGGCAGCTAATAATAGAACGGCTTGATGAGCTAACCGCCACGAAAGCGGCTCCAAGAATCACAGAATCCGATAAGCCAGAAACAACCCGAAAAACCAAAAGAGGCACCGGCGAGGAAACAGAAAACCTCGCCGATTCTTTGGGGATGGAATGAACCCTTGATGTGTGGTGTCGTGGAACACAAAGAGGTTACAAACTATCTTTTTACCGTGCTGCTATTTATAGCCTCCCCCATTATCCACTCACATCATCACCACCGCGAAAGCAACACTCCGAGATAATACCCCGCAACCGTGATGGCTATACCCGTGCTCAGACCGATAAACCAAGCCGCAAACCTGCCGCTCACATCATCCTCCTGCTATCTTCTTAAGAATGTCTTTTAGCCGCTTCTCTTCTCGCTGCTGGCGAATACTGCGCTCTTCCGCAATCTCATGAACCGTTTTTGTTTTCGGCTTGGTGAGTGACGCGGGTCGTGCCTCATCATACTCGATCTTGTCACATTTCGCAGCAGTTCTTTTCCATACCTGCCAGTCGAACCACCCCGTGTCGATCTTCGATTCTTGATCTGCTGCGATGAGTTGTGCCTTGAGATCTCGCCGCTCCTTCAGATATGCAGGTCGCACCACCTCAGAGTAATATTTCTCATCCCACTTCCCAGTATTCCGGATGATGTACACCTTATCATAACCCACCATGCGCACCTCGCCAACCCCGAGTTTTGCCCCTTGCCTCACGTAGTCCTCAATCATGATGAACCTACCATCAGCTTGGTTCATCATGATCACGCCACCACGAGCCTCTCCGGTTGTGTCTGCGAAGCCCGCTAAGCCACGATCAGACGACGAGGCAGTGTACACCTTCTGTCCATTCCGGTCAATAATGAAAAGTTCTTCGCCTGGGCGATTCCATACCCGTTTCTCATATTTCTTTGTTGCCGCATCAAGCCCGATATGCCGACCCTTCTTTATCGCCCGCAATTCCATCAGCAGGTCATCAAGCTCAAGATCGTACTTGTTGAGCTTCTCCGATAATGCGATCTCTTTCGCGATCTTGTCGGAAAACCCCTTTTTCTTGCCCCACTTGCCGAGCATGGCAAGTTCTGATTTTGTGAGAAAATGCGCTTTCTTGCGTTCCGCATCTGCGAGCACAAGCCGCATGTTCTTGAGATCTGCAACCGATGCCGCCTTACCCGTCCACGCCTTATGCATCTCTTCTGGGGCAAGCTTGACACCCATCCGGATGTCGTCCCGCCACCCAGCATTCCACTTTCGCACTGCCCCAAACTCCCGCCGTGCAACCGTGCCACCATCTCGCGCTGTGTTGATATTCTCAACGAGGTTCTGCACCGAATCCTCTTTCGATATGAGCTTTGGCTTCCCTATAACCGGTATGACGGTGCACCTGCAATTTGGGTGCACCGGCGGGCGAGGGTGGTTAGATTTGACTCTGAACGTTGTTCCATCGAGAGCCAGGCATTCCTCACACACCCGCGGCGGATCGTGCGCCGATAGCCACTCCACCGTTGTAATGCCAGCCTGCGCATATCTGAGTTCTGCGCCTTGGTTGAATGCGGTGATCGTCTCGGTGCGTGCCATCGTCGCCGCACGGGTCTTGCCGATGTGATCCACGCGATCGGTGAGCCGTGCGGCGAGTTTCGGCATAGACTCCCCAAGCCGGACTCCATCCGACAACTCCCGGATGATCTGCTTATTCAGCTCATCAGTCACCCCCCTAAGCGCCGTGAGGTTCCGAACTTTCAGCGCATCAATTGCCCTCCAATCCGCAGGACCTTCTCCGATCACTGCCTCGACTCCGATCCGCTTAAGGTGATTTGTTCCAAAACCTGCTCCCGCCGTATAATTTGCGACCGCGTGAGCAGAGGTGATCGCCCCACCCTTCCCGATCAGTTCCGCACCAAGCCCCCGAAGGGTTTCATCGAGACCGATCATATCAATATTTGCAGCCGCCAACATTCGAGACGTTGAAACATCTGATTGCTTGAGCGCCAGCAAGGCGTCTCGCCGGTACGACCTGAACAGTTTCAATATGTCACGGCGGTAAGATCCTCGAAGGGTCCTTGTGTGTGTCGGGTCTTTCCGGGTTATTTTTGATAGTTTGATCATTTTGCAGTGCGTTGCCGACACGAAATTACAGGGGTTATGTTGGCAAGTTTCATAGATCTTCATCGATGACTGGTGGCAGATTCTCTTCGTCAGCATCATAAGCATCCGGATTGATGCCGAACTGTTCTTGCACCCAATCCCGCGGCAGGATTGCGAACGGATCAATCGACGTTGCTTTCAGTATGTCCGAGATCCATGCTGCCTTTGCCGCCTCGTCTTTGGGGCTGGCATCATTCAATACCATGACCACCGATCCGGGGTCGTTGGTGAATCGGTCGATCACATTTATTTTGATACACCTCTCGAGCCGTCGCTGGTGCCATCCGATTTTTGCCATGAACGTGTCGATGCGGCTCACTGCCGTGTTGTCGGTAGTGCCTTGCCGGATGCCGACCAGCTCCGAGGGGACTCCCAGCGCACCGAGCACCCGGACGCCGGAAACGTCGGCATACTCTTTCACGTTCTGCACACCGCCGGCATCAAGCCCGTCTACGGCGACGTCGTAGTTAGTGACGAAATCGTTTTTGGCTTCGAGTTTCTGAAACTCTTTTTTGATGTCATCGATCACATCCTGTGGTATCAGCTCCCCGGGTTGCCCAACCCGTACATGAAACTTCGGCGTGCCGTGGCGCTTGATTCCCGTCGCGATCCCTTCTGTCGTGATGGCGTCTCGTATAATATCATCATAAGCCCGCTGGACCAGGCTAACCCCGTACACACTTCCGCCGAGACCCAGCAGGGTATGTCGCGTTATCTGTTCGGGATTTAGGGTTGTCGTATAATCGGTGACATGATCTGATATCCGCTGCTCATATCCGATCACGTCCCCCGCCGCATCATGAAGTACCGAGAACGTATCTGATGCACGAGGTAACAACCCTACAATATCCCCACCTCGCCCATACACAGTCTCTGCGAACCCATCGCCAAACACGACCGCATCGGTCTCGAGTTGTTTCATCGCAGCATCGATATCGATACTCGGCGACACGAGGAAATCATATACAGCATCTTTCAGGTTCTGATCTTCCCCCTCCAGCCGCCAGCCGCTTCGCAACGCAAATATGGGGTAGCAATCAAGCGCCTCCGCCACAATGCCGCCCTGCTCATAGATTGTTCGTAGTTTTTTGAGCTGTGCAGGGTTACGCCCGCGGTTCACGCCAAACAAGTCTTTGTCAGACCCCCCGACGCTTACTCGGGTCTTCGGCTTTCCGCCGAGCGCATCAAGAAGCCGAAACTTGAATCTGTCAAACATAGGTATGATACTCAGATTATGATTATATAGGTGTATCCCCTCAGAAAAAAAAGATCGGGGCGTTACACCCCTTACCGGGTCAGTTTCGCCGTCGTTCGTCTCGTCGCCGCTACGCGCCCTTCCTCACTACTACTATGTATTACCATGTCTGATGTTCTGGGGGGTTCACCCCCCTGAAGTGTCGGACTACCGGCTACGTCTTGGTGATCCGTCCCGGAGGGCAATGTTCTTGATACTTAGCCCATCATTCTCCGCATTGGTGTTGTAATGTTTGCACCACACACCGCCACACTATCCACATACATTAAGTCTTCTATTGCTTTGTTTAGTGCCGTGTTGAACTCCCGGTCTTCCAGCCTGTGTAAATCTCTGCAACATCCGACCTGATCGAATATCTCGTTGTGAACCTCACTGCGTGCTTTTTCGACGTGTGCCGAATAATCTTTTCCCTAGTTCATGCTCGCCTTCGCCATCTGCAACAGTTCCTCATTGCGGTGTACCTCGCATCATCACGATCTGCACTTTGCAGCATGGGCACTGGATGGATCCATGCTTTGCCCGCATCTTGTGCACCCTGATTTCATTCCCGCAGTTCACGCACGTCATATCGATGAAGGCGTTCTCTCTTGCACTCTTCACCTTCTCGTCGCCTTCCATCTTCTGTAGTCCCTTGTCTATGTCGTCCATGAAACTCATAGGAACTCCTCCTTCAATCGCAGATCCGTTCTCTTCAGATCTGCGATTATGCCTTCGATCTCCTGATGGTCTCCGAAGTATAGCTTGACTTTCCAGCTATACTCCCCCTTCGCATTCCTCGCAACCTCTACGTTGTCCATTCCTGCATATCGATTCTCTTTTGATTCCATTTTCCTATTCCTCCTCTGCTGCTCTTCGTTTCACTTCTGCTATCGCTGCTACTCCGCCTTTCTTTGCGTTTCTTGCCAGCTCCTTGTCGCTCATGGCTCTGACCATTTGCTCTGCTGTTTTCCCCGCGTAGTTCTGCTTTGTCTCTGCCCGCTTGTTGGCTTTTTGCGTTGGCTTTCTCTCCGGATCGTGGATGTTCGGCTGCTTCCGCTTCTGTTCTGGTACATCCTGCTTTGTCGCTTGTACGTTCTTCGGTGGGTGTAACTTTGTCCCGGTCCAGCCTGCTGCCTTCAGTGCATTCCGGTGCTCGTCGTCGATTGGCTTGAGCGGGTACTCATCCAGGTTCAGGAATGCGATCAAGTGCTTGCAGACCTCATCGCCCGGACATCGATAGGTCATGTCCTCGCAGCCGCATCCCACTTTCCCGGCGTACTCCGAGATAGCGTATGCGTTGTCCCCATTGACGCAAAGGAAGTACCCTGGTGAGACCAATCTGAAGTCGTATTTTTCTGTGAATGCCTTCTTGTGCTTTTTGGCATCGCAGATGTAGCCCTCTTTCGGTGCAAAACTCGTGATGTCGCCACTCACGTTCATTCTTCGATCTCCATGGTGGTCAGCGGCTTAAACTGCTGTAGTGCCGATGTTAACGCCCGAATCACATATTCTTGCGTGTCGTGCTTTCCTCTGTATACCGCGGATTCGTATACAGCTTTCTCGTTCTTCTGATCTGGACATGTGTTCATTATTGTTTCCTCCAAAAAATTGTAGGGTTTGTACGTCTGATGTCCAGGGGGGTTCACCCCCCTGAAGTGTCGGACTACCGGCTACGTCTGTGCGTGCTGTACCGGCTTGGTAGATCGATTCTGATAGCTTTGCAGGGCTGTGAGTGCCCTTTTCTATGTCACCTTCCCATGTATCCATCGTTCGAAGAACCATTCAGACCTTCCGACTTTTTTCCAGTCCTTCTGGATCTCTACTGCTTCAGACTTGGTCAACTTATATTTGACCACCTTTCCCTCATTCACGTTTATGAAGCGTGACACGAAAAAGGTCTTCCCGTGTGCGATTAGTCCGAAATAGGATTCACACATCTCCAAGTCGTCCGAGAAATTTAGGATATCTCGGTATCCTTTTATACTTGCCATCATTGGTCCAGCTCCGGGTCCGGAAGTGGACGTGGTGCCGGTTTGTTGTTCTTGTGGAACTCGTCCTGCTCTTCGATTGCCATCTGCCCGCCTCGCCTTGCGTTTCTTGCCAGCTCCTTGTCGCTCATGTCTTGCAGCATCTCTGCTGTGTTCATGCCTCTACGTCGTGCCCTTAGTTGTGATTTATCCATGGTTGTAGCCTCCTAATTTCGCCGCCTTACGGCTCGTCAGCGCACGTGTGCATCGTGCGGATTAGGAAAAGGAGGGGGTTATCCCCCCATCCTTGAGGGCAACGGTGCTCCGCAGTTGACGCAGGTCCACGATCCCGCATCGTCGTATGGATCGTATTCATCTTCATCTATTCTTGCCCCACATCGTGGGCAATATATCTTATTTATCATAATTATACCTCCATGCGAAGAGCTGGGTTTTTCACCGCCACGTCAACGACAAACCTGTCTGTTCTCATCGATGTGTCGGATAGTTCATACCCGTCAACCGTTCGGGCAAGGAACCCCCCCTCAACCAGGTATCCCGTCCTGCCCATATAATTAAGCATCGATGTCGCTGATTGGCGGTCGGCTTTCGTCAGGGCAGCTCGGATATCTCTATCCGAAAATACATCTTTACCGCTCCTCTTGAGCTCCGCGGTCACCTTGGCGCAGGCGACTGTTATGCTCGTTCTCATCTTTTCATCCTCCCGTCCTGCCGAATGCGTTCGAGAGATGTTGCTCCCTCCTCCGCAATCCCGAAGATCCCCCTCTCATCGTTCCGCCTCAGTGGAACGATCGTCGGGAACGTCCCCATCCTCCCGTGCAGTGCTGCAAGAACGTATGCAGCGGCTTCGGACATTCCTGGTAGGACTATCGCAAGTCCGGCGACCGTGCCATCGAGCGGGGTCTTGATCTCTTCGATGATTGTTTCGATCTGTGGCGCAACCGGGGCGCTTAGATTGATCTGAACCCGGACGTTCTCTATTTTCGGGTTCCCGAGCTGATTCGTTGCCACCTTGCTGAGCGGGTGGCTAAAGTTTATTATTATGTTCATTATTCTCAACTCCTTAGGGCTGAGTTTGCAGAGGTCTAACGTGATAGCCCCCGGCTTTCTGCACCAATAGATTTCTGCCCGCAATTGGTGCGAATTTCTGTAGTTTTCTATACAGTTCTTCTCCAACTGCCTGCAGGATCTTCTCCTGCCCGTCATGGATCACATGGAATTCCCGCACGGCGACTCCAAACATGATCCAACTATCTGATGGGGCGTTCGTTAGAAAACGCACTCCCAAATTTCGAAGTTCTGGGACCAATATTCTTTTCATAGCACTGTCCCCATAATCCATCCCCGGGCTGTCAGCCCGAAGTAATTTTCCTGCAACTTCGAGTCGTCGCTAAAGTTCATATGCACCCCCCGCATAATTGGGGTGCGGGGATCTCGACTTCTTGTCGCTTCCACAATTCGTCGAGAATGTCCTCGAATGTAGAGACAGTGGGGGATATCTCAATCCCACCCCCCCAGGAGTGCAAACATCCCTGCTGGTGTTTGTGTGTTGCGTATGCGCGGGTTTTCTGCATTTGTGTGTTTTCGGTCAGGGTTCAGTCACGTCCTGCAACAGTTCGGTGTTGCAATATACTACTGTGTGCTTAATGTATATAAGTATATCTGTTGTTTAGCACACAAACAATATCATCCAAAAAAAGAATATAAGCCACGTAATTATTACGTGGCTTCGCTGGCGTTACTGCACCTTGCGCCCACATCTGAAACATACGCGGAGATGGGTTCTAGAGTTCGCATCACAGACCTCACCGCCGCATGCCCCACACACCGCCGTTGCCGTGGCTACCGCGGTTCGTCTCCGAGATACGTTCTTTGTTTTCATTGTTTGCCTCCTTGTTGTCAGGTATTTCAGTACGATGTTCACGAGGTTGATTACGTTCATATCAGTTCCTCGTGAAAGTGTCAAGGATCTTGTGATGCCAGTGTGCCGCCGCACTCACGCACACCCACCAGATTAATACTGTTATGACCTCTGTCGAAAAGTGGAACATCAGCAACTCATCAATGATCTCGTTCCCTTGCGCGATCAGCGGCTCGATCAGCGGTATCCAGCACAGCCTCAAAAATACAAGGATCAATACCAGGATCGCTAAAAAGTTTGCTTGGATTGTGAGCCATCCGCGAATCCATCCATGCGACCACGGGCTGCGGTGAGGGATGCGCTTCTCGAACATCAGCCAGCCCCAGCGGAGTGCGCCCCATCGCTGCATGGGCTCGGTGCCCGGTAGATCGAGGTCGGGGCTCAAGAACATCACACTGAACATGAACAGCGCAGCAGTAGCCACGATATGGATAGGGTCCCAGCCCAGCGCGAACAGTATTACTGCGCCGATCACCGCGACGAACTTCGCCGACTTTACATGCGCCGCATCACCAGGCATTCAGACTACCTCTTCGTATGTCTTCCTGAAGATTGCATCATCGATGATGTAACGTTCTCCCTCGATCCCTTCTGCCAGCCAGTCGCCAGCCTTGCCCTCAAATGTTCCTTCGAGAGTCTCGACTATGAAGGGTATTGGAATATGTCCAGCCCATATCGTTGCTGTCTTCCTAAATTCCCTGAATCTGACCATATCTGAGTTCGTAAGGTTTGTTGGTTTCATATTCTTTTCGGTCATAATTATATACCTCTAGTAATACCTATCAATGCAATCGTTCATGATGGTCTGTGCGTAGTAAAACGCAATCCGAAATACGAACGTCGTCGATAGCGCATACACGCTGAACTTCGCGGTGGACCGTAACTGCCCCGTATAAACAGTCGGCCCAATAAAGTAATACCCGATCAGTGTAACCGCAGGGAGCAGCATCACCACCTGCAACAAATCTCAGAGCCATCTCCATTCCGTTCATCCGCCCCATGCTCTCTTGCATGAAGGACATAGCCACATCGTCTTGACTCGCCATGTGCACCTATGCACGTCTTTGCGTATCCCACAGGATTCACATGCTTTTGATTCACCCGACATGGTTTTCACCCCCTCGCTCGCTCATCGCCTTCGCTCGCCCAAAGTATAAAGGTAAGTACCGTCTGCGTTCTGGCTCTCTCGGTGCTCCGACTGGGCTGAAAGCTGCCAAAAGCATCTTCGATGAATGCTTTTGTACTTTTGTCTTCTTTGTTCTGTTACTCATTTGTTTTGTCCTCCTTTTTGTCTGAATTGTATTCGTTCAAAACCGCATCGATCGCCCCTTTGAAGGAGGCTCCACGGGTGCACGTATTGTGGGCTCCAACCGCTTTCGCTACGAACTTTTCATAGCTCTTTTGACACACAAAAAAGCATCGGCTGTTAGTGCTTTCAAGCTTTCTGCACTTGGTCTCAAGCTGCTTCTCTGTGTGCGACCCTTGCCGTTCGTACTCAAATGAGTAGGATTTCCCGGCAAACGTCGCCCGCACATCCTCCTTATCGAAGTGGTTCACTGACACATCCTCAAATCCGGATTGTAACAGTCGTCCTGCAATCATTATTACAGAGCTATAGTGCTCTAATGTCTGATTGTAGATCATCCCGTCCCTTATTATGTCCGCCTGAACCCATGCCTTGGCCTTGCCGTTCGCATCGACTCGCTGCACAAGATGCGGCACATAACCAAGGTCGTTCATTACCTTCGGGTTTGGATCCTCAACCCACTCATCAAGGCAGAATCCCTGCTCTTGCACCAGTTCTGACACAGATTCCAACAGCATCAAAGCACCACTGGACGAAGCTTTTTCCGGCGCATTATTTCTACCCTTCAGTATATCCATCTCTTGATCAGTGATCTTCAGATAGATCGGAATCTTCTGAGTGCCAAGCACCAACAGCCCCCCACCAATCTCCGATGTGACCAGTTCCTGCGTGTCGCCTTCATCCAGCCGGAAGAACTCTTTCAGGTATTCGACGCTTGCTACATCCAACCCTTTCCCAAATATATAAGACCATGTTGAGTTCGTTTGCAGCATTGTAGCGAAGCTCGTGCTGATGTTTCCGGGGTCTGTGAACGACATTACCACCGTGATCTGCCCACTTCTCCCCATAGTATATGCATTCGAGATGAAACTCTGGCGTGCCTCGTTGTACGAAAAAGCTACTCCCTCATCGATGATGAGCATTGTTTTTCGCTTCGCATCGGTGTTGAATCTTGCACCGATCAGGTCGATTACAAGCGTGCTCATAGCGTCTTGGATGCCTTTGTCGAGTCCGGACAGATCAACTACGATGTAGTCTGCTGAAAAATCAGCGGTGGATCGACTGTTGATATATGAGTAGGCCCCGATCTTACTCAGGTTCCCCGTTCGATTGTACAGCGATTCTGCCGACTCTTTCAGGCGTCCAAGACTGCCGGCCATGTTTTCTTTCCACAGTTTTCGCAGTTCATGGATCGTTGGGAAGTTCTCGCCGTCACCCCACTTCTCCGGATGGCATACGATTCTCTCAGAAGATAGTGAGATCATGTCATATTTTTCGTATATCTCATTGAGGGTACGGTCGAGGTAATGTCCTTGATTGTCGGTGAGTCCAGTCTTCAAGAACGTGTCGAAAAATGCGGCAACGATCATCTTATGCTTATGATAGATGCGCAGATACTCTGCATCTGTGCCCTTCAGCGTCGTTGCATCGTACACAATCTGCAGAGGATTGATCACAGATTTCCCTTCACCTATCCCAAGATCTATGACGTTTCCGAGCTCCTTATAATGCGCTGGGACGTTCCTAAACTGCGTCCCAGCGTCAGCCTTCACAGTCAGATATACGGTGCGGTATTTATTTTGATCGTGTGCTCTCATCGATGCAACCATAAGAAACGCAGTCTTGCCTGAGCCCGACGGTCCGAAGACCAGCCCATGTTCAACCGATAATGCCGACAGATCTACCATGACGGGCTTACCGCGATCTGAGGGGTTCTCGGTCTTCTGATTGCCGAACCAGATACCGGATATCGCGGTACGGCTATCAAGTCGTTGCATCGGAAGTAGTGATGCAACTTGTGCAGATGTGCAGTCTACCCGTGCCAGAGGGGTTATCCGCCCCCATGGCTGGGCACACTTGTACGTCTCAAGCATCTTACCTTCGGCTGGAGTCCACCCAACCAAGTTCCTGTCAAGTATGCTGGTTACTTGGCTGTGGGATGCATTCAACTCGGCTATCGAATCCGCCCGGATAGTGATGATGCAAGCGGTGTCGAACTGTTTTGCAGTCTGGTCATGGACGGCTTTCTGGTCGTCTTTGATATCCGTCGCGATGAATCCTGTCTTGTTTTTGATCCGTCCTAACGAGTTGGTATCCATATCATCCATCTGATCCTGCACATTTCTGAACTCTGCATCTTCCAAAGCTCTGTTAGAGTGTGCCTGCCCAAATGGTGATATTGCGAAGGAATATCCGATGAAGCACCTGTTTTTCACCGTGCTAAGTAGATCTCCAAGGTATGCAGAGTCAATCGTCCGAGAGTATCCGGGGGTGTCAAACTCCGGCACACCCACCACGATGCAACTGACGAAGGTGTCATCAGTTAATGACAGGTGTTCGTGCGTTTCTGTGATAGTTGGTGGTAGAATCTTCCGTGTGATGCTCCACCATTCGTTCTGTCTGTCAGTTTCGGCGTCTTTGGCATACTTCTTATGCTGTGCTTTCTTCCCTCTAATCCGCGATAATAGTCTCATTGATACTTCTCCATTATTGCAAAGTTGCGAAGTTCTATAGCGATTTCATTCTCGCCGATGAGTTGGTTTGCATAGATTCCCCGCTCTCTCATCGACTTTAGCAGTCCCGGGACTGCGAACTGATATGATAGCATTGCCAGTTTCACCGTGCTAAATTTCCCCAGCTTGATTGATATTAAGTAATCGGGCGTTGCCTGTGCTAATTCAGATTCTGTGGCGTACTCATACATTCCATGCAGGTGTTCCTTTTGCGCTTGTGTCTTTCCTTCCGTATTCATCGATGACAAGATTGTTTCTGCGAGTGGGTTTGCGTAATCTACTTTGTTGTAGAAATGAAATGATACCTCAACTCCTGCAGGGATTGCGTTGGCTATCTTCGCCATCTGTGCATGATATGCTGGGTACTCTGTCTTCGATATCTGAGGTGGATCATACTTACAGAGGATCCCATATCGCTTTTCAGAGTACTCGATAAGCCCACCATCATGGACTCTCTCTATCGGGACATGCTGCTTCAGCTTGTCGAGTGGCAGGGCATACGAGTGTATCTTTGTCATTCCCCGACAAAACCGCAGTAAATATAGTATGTACGTTACGTGCCGATAGAACACCGTCTTGTCTAAGATTGCTGTGATAAATATCCCCATAACCCCGATTGCCATCACAACCATGATCACCAATACGATGTAGATGTTCAGTCCTACAAGGTACGATCCGGCTACTGCCAGCGCCCATACAGACACTAGGACAAGCGATGCGGCGGTCTGTAATGGGGACATTAGTCCCTTTCCTGTTTGTTTAGAGTTTATTTGTTTCATTATACCACCAACTTTATGACTTTTTTCCCGACCTTAATGACCCGGGCTTTCCCGATTACGAAGTATATACATCCGATCAGCACGAACGCAATGAGTCCAGCATACATAGAGAACTCTGCCATAGGATTACTTGCGAACAGAAGTCCCCCTGCGGTTGTCGCCTTGATATCGAGTATTACGCCAACCGCAACAGCCACAACGAGTATCACAAATATTTGCATCAACACCATCCCGAAGAAGTAATCCATCCATGCTACAGTGATGTGTCTCGTGCGGTCTGATGCATACAACGCCCCTAAGAGGAACGAAAGAGCCGCTGTCAAGCAGATAATAATGTTGGAGATCCCAAAGAATACCGCGACGAGTACCCACATCAGAGCCATCGCAAGATATAATACTGACACCGTTGCGAGTGAGGGGGATATCGCATCAGCAATCCCATCCATGATCATCATCTTCAGAACCTTTGATAGAAGCAGCGTCATGAACACGCCCCACGCCATAAATGTCATCGCAATGCAGCCCACAACTATGTTTTGTCCATAATTTTGGAACGCCCTGTGCCCCGAATTTGAGTTCATGAGGTAATGGAACAGGTCCATCTTCTTGCTGGACATCCGGCTCATAGCAACATACGCGGCCCCAAGGAGTGCGTAGGTGAACAAGAATAATATTGCACAGCATAGTGACAGACCCATTATTTTGATTACTATAGCGTACTGAAACGGCGATACCGTCCACGTCGCAAATCCCTTGATCATGTTTGTGACTGATGGCGGATCTGAGGAACCTATCGTGTTTGCTGATACATTTGTCGATCCAAACCCGTCCATCAGGCTATCGGCCACGTTCGTGATAGACTTGTCGATCCCGTTTGCGATCATGTTTGCGCCTGCTGTAAGTGGATTTAGGTCCGCGAGACCCGCACTACAAACGGGCACAAGCGCCAACAGCAGTATTAACATTAAAATTATATACTTCATAATCGCACCCTCCGCAACAGCGAATATGACATAATGATGAACGCCCCGAGAACTGCTAAAAATATAATCATAACCTCCCACTGCACATAATCCAGTGGTTTGCTGTTGATCACTGTTATGTTTAAGGCAGGGTTTTGGTGGGTGGCATACGGGGTATACACACAGATATCTAACAGCGACCAGTTTAATGGCGCTTCGTTTATGACTGTGTAGCCGGCCCTTCTGGTGAGCATGTTTGCGCTGTCTGCGATGCATTGCGATGCATTTAAGAACTCTACATGCTCTGTTTTTCTGTCGTTTACCGCCACCCATCCAGTCTGATTATGCCAGTGGGTTAGGTTATTTTTATATTCAATGGTTGTTTTAATTATGTTCCATCGATCTGGAGTGCAGATCAGTGTGTATGGTGTAACCGAGTTGTTGTAAGATACTATCGTTATTTCATACCCATCGATGGCGTTGTTGAATGTTTCTGGCGACTCTGCCGTGTATGAAACAGTCAACGGCCCTTCGTAGACGTGCCTCCAATGGGATCCATATAGGGTATGTACTTTGTATTTCCAATGGAAATTTGTTGTTTGCGATGCAGTCGTCGTGTTGTTTCCATCGTAAACACCGGCATAGGTAGTCGTAAACGAAACGACCACACCACTAACCGAGGTATGCCACGCATCTCGCCGAACGATCGCAAAATCCTTAGGAGATCCATTAACATAACGAGTTCCGTTGATGATGCTTTCGTTATCGAATCCTATGATGTCGATCCATGCACGGATATGAGCATTGCTTTTTACATTCTTGACTGGGTTGCCATGCTCACTTGCAATCTCCCAATCACCATCGAAAAACGATTCGTTTTTGATGTCAAACGGGCTGCCCCATGCAGACGCGTTACTCATAGAAAATAAAACCAAAAAAAAAACCAGGGTGGATGCTGTACTCACAGCATCCTCGCAACTACCGCAATTACAAGCAGTACAACGACCAACCCAACGATAGCGTAGACCGCGTCGGCCATACTTTTTCTCCCTTCATTCGTCGCGTTTGCATCCCTGCCCTTCCCCCCGAGCGCAGAGTTTCCCGCACCGCTTACAGCAACACCAAAGATTATCAATAAGCATACTGTCAGAGCTGAGCCCAGCACCAGATATCCCACGTCAGCGATGTCGCTCCAGAAGCTCATGGCGTTTGTTTTCACTTTCTCCATGTCTACCATTTTGGACATGTCTACGTCGTTTGCGGCACTTACTATCCCAATGCTGCACAAAAGCATTGTCACCATTAGAAGTGTGTATAGCAACTTCATGTGCTATATGTTCGTTGTAATCCTATATAAACTTTTGTAATCCTATATCGATAGATAACATTTATATAGTAGTTATGGCCACCAATTAACCATGACAGTAACATCTCAAACATGCTCGTGCTCTAAGTTACACCGAGGGCGGACGTTCTATTTCAAGCAACGAATCAGCGATGCAATGACTAAATACTTTCCGCTGTCTAAAGATGCTGATCATGATTACCGCGCAGAGTTCGACGATGAGACTGAAATACTGACGATAAGGGTTGATATATCATGAAACAAAGAACAATCGGGCTCTTGATGGTTCTGCTCGCGGTGCATCTCTGCGGGTGCATCGATAAGGATGACCTTGCAGAGGGGACATACCGCTGCAGGGTAGATGACGGCATACTCTACCTGCAAAATGGTGAGTATGAAATGCTCAGTGATGAGGCACATGGCGGTGGTGGCGCATTTGGCCGCTACAGCATCCGGGACGGTGTTGTGCTACTGAAGGTGGAGTTTCTTGGAGTTATCGTGCCACTCACCATAGACGGTCGCGACCTGATCGACCCGGAGGGGGATCGTTGGGTTCGCGACTGATTCTTTCTTTTTTCTGGGAATGTCCTTGTTCTTGTCCTGCCGCCATTTGTATGTCCGGATTTCCTTGATCACGTTCGTGCTTTCGTTGTGAAGATGTAGTTGGTAGGTCTTCACTTTCTTGATGCCGTCCATTACTTGCTTATTTGCAGGAATGATGTTGTATCCGGCAGAGATCATCCCCGCCGTGCAATCAAGTTGTAACACAAAGCTTATATGCAATGTGGTACATTTCAGAGTATGGAGCCATGCAGGAGATCAACCTGCATAGCGAAACCCGCTCCCCTGTGCAGATGCGCATTGTGGGATATAAGGGTTCCGTGGCTTCAGGACGCGATACAATGGAAAACAACAAAGAAGAAACCTTATATACTCGACTGAAGACTGTTAGATTTAAGCCTGAGACCTTTATTATGATCGAGGCTGCCGCTCGTGATAGCGGGATCACCACATCAGCATACATCAGGAACGTCGTTGTCGGGCAGGTCCCGCCTCGCCTGGAGGTTGCCTCATGACTCCCAGAAGCGGGGGTGCGTAGGATGGCTGGTCAGTCTATCGAATCAAGTCTAATCGTCTCTAAGATCACGGATACTCATGCTGGTGAGCGGACCATCGCCGTCGTGCTGAAAGGAGTCAGCACAATCACACACGATAACAACGGCTATGAGCTTGTTGATATCGTCGATATCGAGGTCAAGCTTAAGTTCGCCCACATGAAGACTGCTAGGCGGCTTGGCGTAGGTCCTATTGGAGTCTCTAAGGTCGTCGTTCTGCGTGACCGAGACAATACGCTTCAGAAGTTCGATGCTCTTGTGCAAGAGGGTGCCAGTCTTGAGATAGTAGAGGCATGAGTTCCCCCATGTCTCGACGAACCTTTTTCTTTTTTTTACCATCGGCGTTCTGCGCCGGCCATCCGGAATCTTGATGGATCGGCTCCTGCCGTCAACATATTATAACAGCCGGCGGCAGCATCGACCTGATCATCATGATCGCCGTTTGGGAATCGCTCAAGCTCAGACAGAAAATCGTTCGTCCATCCGCTCGCCATGACCCGCACAGCCCCCCTGGATGATGCGGCACTAAGGGGCTGTGCACGAACCGACTTAGAGCCGCTACTAGGGATTCCATAGAACGCATATCCTGCAAGAAGTTTCGAATATGTATGTATCATGCCCTTGCCAGATGATCCGGGCTCCTGCTCCATATAGATTTTTGTTACGAGCCCATCCACCTGTGCGGTATGCATGATGATCGCCTCCACATCCCCCGGAGTTTTTCGGACCCGCACCACATCCCGCACATAATAATAATCGCCATGATGCACCATCAACACCCCAACCGTCCAATCCGGGTCGCTGCCCGCTTTCGCCTCGGTCGCTGCAAGATCCCAAAACCGCGCCGCCGCACCACCCCTCGGCGCCTGCTCAACGATATTAAACCATGTGCGCTCGAACATGCCGCCGCTGACGCTTATATCCCAATCGCCGTGCCGCAACTGCTCCCGCGTGATGGGATCTAACAGGTCAAGCGCAGCAGCATAAGACCCCTTATCAAGATATGTGTTATCTTCAAGGAACGCAGGAACGAAAAAACGGTTATGAGCCGCAAGTTCGGTTGATGTAGGCAATATCCACCGGCGCTTAACCCAATCGTGGCCAACATCACCCGGATTTGACGCCGCCCGCATCCGCAACGGTATATGAGAATCTTCAAGCCTGCGAAGCCGAGAAAACAGATATTGATACATGGGCTCGGTGAACTGAGTTACCTCATCGAAACCGATCATCTGGAACGCAGACCCCTGATATCGGTATTTGCTGCGCTCATGATCCAGATAGCCGAACGTGATTGTCGCCCCGGATGGGAACGCCCATGTTTTCGTATCAGCATGCCATTTTGCATCAGTGGGGGCTAGCCAGTCCTGCGCTCGATCCATCAGAGCCCCCGGCAAAGATAGATCCGCATAAGTCCGCCGCAACAACATTGCAGAGTACCGGGGTAGTTGTACGAACTGAAGAGCCGCCGCCAGAAGAGCGTCCGACTTCCCGCCGCCGGCAGCACCACCGTAGAACCCCTCGAGCACATCCGAATAAAATAAAAACTCGAACTGTTTATCTGTGGGTTTGTGTGGGATATAGGGGTTGTTCAGGATGGTGTCAACAATCGTTTTTAGCCGGATCGCCTTCAGAGATTCTTGTAATGATGTTTTCATATTCTTTGAGTGTTTCGCTTAACGAAACGTGCACGGTGCCGGTCACCGCAACCTCGTCCGGCTCGCCTCGGATCTTGCGTTCAACCTCGATAATCTTGATCTGAGTGGTGTTGAGGCGAGATAATGCATTATAGAGGGCGGTCATGTCTTGTGTGTTTTGGGGGATTACCTCTATCCTGCGCCCCCCCGTCTTGGGGTCTTTTGATGAGCATGTATCAAGCGCCGAAAAAATAAGTGGCTTGAGATCTTCGATCTCTCGATATGTATGATCAAGCTGTTCTATCTCTTTTATTCGGGTTTCCACCACCGCCGCTATCGAGGCGTCTTGTATGCCTTCGTGTATTGCTCGATCCCACAAAACAATACGATCCTGCCACTTAAACGCCTTCGCCCACTTTTTCACGGACGTTTCCGAAACAGCGCACTTTTGGGCCACCACCCGGTAACTTCGTTTCGGCATATCCCTATAAAACGTGTAGGCGGCGGCGTGGCGCGGTTGTTCTTGCATGGGGCAACTTAGAGTTATATCGGGTAACCATTATTAATGTTGTCCATGTTGTGTAACTATGCGACAGGTTTATATGGGCACAAGTTACACAATAATAACCATGACTTCGGTACAAACTCACCACATAAAAGGACATGAATATGACTACGAACACACCTACATAGAGGGTAAGGTTGTGTGCGTGCGATGCGATAGCAACAGCGACGGCAGGACGTTGCGATCGCGTAGCTATAGAGCCGCCACCCGCATAGAGAACAGCCCACTCAATAATTATGAGTCTCAAGCAGACATGGATTCTCACGTCCGAAAAGCATACCGGATGGGGTATGGCATCAAGCGCATTCAAGGAATGCTTGAGGAAATGGATCTGCACGCAACCCGCCGCCAAACCGAAAACTACCTGCGATCAATTGGTCTGACCCTGCGCACAAAAAGAGACGCCACCAAATCAATTGAACCCCCACCCCAAAAAGATAGTTTTGAGACGAGTATATTAGAAGACCGACGCAAGTCGACCGCGCAGCACCTGGCAGACCTCAAAAAGAACGCTATCAAAGATGCCAAGAAGATAATCCGTCTCGAAATGGCGCTCAGAGATTATAGAGATATAGGGCGAGGACCTACCGCTGCCGAGTTTGAACGGCTCTGCAAATGATCACAAGAGGGGGGTAGACTGTGAAGCGAACGGGAAATGATTACCAAAATAGCACACACTTCACAGTCTGTATTTAATAAAAGGTTACTACACTCTCACTTGCTACGTAACCGATCCTTGATCCTCGCTTCTTTTGCTGTGTGGGCGACGACGGCGAACCCGCCATCACAGACACCCGCCGTCACGAAATACCCTCGCTTGTTCATGATTGCGTCTCCGCTTCGCATTCGCTCCACCTCACGATTACAGCACGTTCTTTCCCCTTCTCGAAGGTCGATGTGATGCGATTCACATGTTTTATAGAATCATCGACGATGACGCCTTTCGTCACCATCGCATCAAAAATGGGTTTGAGCCCTCCGCACATGATATTGTCCGGGTCCCTAATGCGCCCTGCCTCGATCCACACACATTCCAGGTCTATGCGCTTGTAGGGTTCGGGGGGTATGCAGTCCTGCTCAATCAGAAGAGCTTGTACTAGAGATGTGTTCTTCTTCTTCATCGCCGCATAAGCAGACCAGTGTTTCTTTGATATTTTTATCACTTCGTTCTGGCTCGGTAGCCCAAACGAAATTACAACGTGATTTTGAACCATTTCCGCTCACACCCCCTTCACGAATGTAAACAGATTAAAGCCCTGTCCTGCGCCGTCGCCAGTGATATGGGTTATAATTCCATTTTTATGGTCCACCATCGACGATGTTTGCGAATCGATCGTTCGCTCTGCAAGCAAGAAATATATGTTTACGGCGTTTGTCTGCCCTATCCTGTGCGCACGGTCTTCGCATTGCTTGATCATCTCCGGACCATCGGGAAGTTCCAAGAACGCTACATGAGACGCGGCGGTTAGGGTGTAGCCGACGCCAGCCGCCTGAATATTTCCGATAAATAATCTGACGTTTGGATCGTTCTGGAATGCCTCTACAGAAGCGTTCTTAGCATCTGCGGACATGCCACCAACCACTTTCGTGGCAATGTTTCCATATTGCCGCTCAAGCGCATGAACCGTGGCTTTGTGTGTAGCGAAAACGATCAGTTTCTCGCCGGACTCAAGGAAATTATCAATCCACGCGATGGATTCTTTTATCTTGCCCTGAATCGCCAACTGTTTCAGGTATTCTCGCTTTGCTATCTGCTCTGCGTTCAAAGCAGATGAAGCGGCATCACCTTTCAGGTCTGTGATCCAGTCTGCAAACTCTTTGTTTGCCCTATCATACTCTTTCCGGTTGTCGATCGGGATGAGGACGGTTGTCCGGCGCTTTGCGGGTAGTTCCGGCAACACCTCTGCTTTTGTGCGTCGGATCATGATTGGTTCGAGGGACTTGGCAAGTTCATCAAGATTTGATGCGCCAGAAAAGTCCCAAACCGATTTTCTTCCGAAATGGAGTTGTTTCGCATCAGCATACTTCATGTGCCATGAGAACCAGTTCGCCTTATTGTATGAAATGGGGTCGATGATCTCAAGCTGGTTTCGGATGTCTGATGGGCGATGCAATACCGGGGTTCCGGTTAGGAGTAATCGGTGGGGCGTTGTGCTGGCGAGCTCTTTTGCGGCTTTGCTGCGGGCTGCTTTGGGGTTCTTGACTGCGTGGCTCTCATCGAGTATCAGTATTTGCGGCCCCATTTTCTGCAATTCCGGGAGCCACTTTTTCAGTACCTCATAATTGATTATCACGATGCTGACGTCCTCGGCTATCGTTTTTGCCTTGCCGTTCTTGACTACTAAGATGTTTTCATCGGTCTCGAGCCACGCGTTTGCCTCCTGTTCCCAATTAAGTTTCAGGGATGCGGGGCACACGACGATTGCCGGTCGCATCTTTGGCATGACTGCGAGCACCGCCAAAGCCTCTACGGTTTTACCCAGCCCCATTTCATCCGCTACCAGACTTTTTATATCCATACTAAGGATTTTTGCCACCCCCTCTAACTGATATGGCATCATGGTTTTTCCGTTCCCGAAATTGCCGAGATCGAGGTTTGTGGGTATTGGGCGGGGAGCTGCGTTGTCGTGCTGCTCGGCAAGAACACGTTTGAATCCGTCACTCTGCACACCATCTGCGAACGCCGTTGCGACCTCTTCGATGATTGATGCCGGGCACACCCAATACGGCTTTTCCCATCTGCGTGTAGACAGAGCTTTGCATCGATCTTTTTCTTCGAAGGGCGCATTTACACCGATCATCCCGCTCTTAAAACTTACGAGATGGATGATTTCGTCTTTCTGCTCGGTGGGCTTTGGATCAGGGATCGCCACCCCAGACAATCCTATTTTTTGCATAATTCTGCCTCCATGAACGCGCTTATTTCATCTTTCGATGCAAGAACACTCCACCGTATCGGCGAGTATTTTCGCATCGGCTCAATAAGTCCCGCCTCGTGCATGCGACGGGTGACGACGGACCACGAAGGTCCGCGTAACCGCAGATTATTAATCGTGAACGTTGGCTTATCATATACGATAAGCGCATCAATATAAGTTCGCAGTTGGTTATTATACCCCGTCACTGGCGAGATTGATTGCTGCGGGCTCGGCACATCATATTTGCTGACGAAATACCGAACCTGGCCCCACGTCGCGGGTATACCCTGTTCGTGCAACCAGTCGACAATTTCTGCATAGTGCATAATATGCGCTCGCCGGACGATTTCTGCCTTGATATTATCCGGCTGCCCACACAACAGACACGGCTTATTCACCATCATCATCCCCCTCTTTATACATTGGAAAATCATGGTGCCTCTGGTATCTGCTCGATGTCGATGTCGCTGCTGGTGATTCGATGTATGCAGTCGATTATGTAATTCATGTCTGCGCCATCCGGTATCTTGCTTATCAATATTCTTGTCATTGTCCATTCACGCCCTTATACCTATAATATACCATGCACACGCATAGTATATAAACTTGTCTAAACAATTATCCTGGCTATCGAGTGGGATAGGCGGAAATCTGCGCTCATTGATTTGGGTTCGCCCGGTAATGCTCTATCGTGTCGGCAATCAAATCCGCCGGTGCACCCGCATCCTCCAACTTTGCAGCGATCATAGCGAATCCGGTCGGCGTCAGGTGATACCGTGACACGCCCTCGCACTGTCGCATGTACGTGTGGATCTCATTCTTGATGCGCTCAATA
Organism: uncultured Methanosarcinales archaeon; assembly: GCA_965369365.1. GTDB lineage: Archaea > Halobacteriota > Methanosarcinia > Methanosarcinales > Methanogasteraceae > Methanogaster_D. Next base: position 20,978 of record CBDUQO010000001.1, on the reverse strand, counting down.
GTCCAATCGCCCGATCGGGTCAGATATCCGCCCTCGGTGTGACGCAGTTCCTCGACGTCAAGCCATTCACAGGTCTTAGACCAGAGCTCGCGCACAAAAGCGAAATCGTCATCGGTTAGGTTCGCCCTGCCGTTTATCTGTGCTGATAGTTGCAGCATCAGCGTTATATTTTGCGCGAGGCGTTTTTTCGAATGGATCTTATCATGCGCCATCAATTCGCGCACAAGATCTATGACCCTGCCAGTATGGGGGGTCCAATCCACGTGTATCCTGCCACAAAAACTAAAATACTCGTTTATGTCCGCATTATATAGCAGTTTGGATAGTCGCATGTCGTCGATCTCATTATCCCTTCCGCCTAACTCGTGCGCCGACACATCCTCGGTCGAGTCAGTCACGAAAAACAGAAGCGGGTAGCGATCCATGTCTGCAAGAGTCTGCCCGGTACGCCACTCAAGCCCCCGAAGCGTCCACTCGGCGATCATAGCATCCTTCGCCGGATCATCGGAATAGTCCCAAGTGCCGTCGCCGGCCTCAAGCCACTTATTCATCCACCTAAGCTGCTCCACGAGTACGGAGGGGATTGGATTCGATGTTGCGATGGCGGTTGCATACTTTGGGGTCTGCGTCCGATTCCCCGCAACCTCTCTGCTGATCGTAGATGATAGGAGGGCGGATTTCAGTTGTGGCATCAAGCTATTGCGATTCTCAAGAAGCTCATCGATTACCACGAGCTGATACCGCGCAAGAAAGCCCACTTCGGGAACCATGACAGTGCTATCGCCAATTTTTATCTGAGTCATTGACCCATGCAGTCCGGGTCCGGTGAGCTGCATCGAGTCGACCACTTTCTGCTGCGGCGTCAGAGTTGCCGCGTAGAGCCGTGGCGTCGATGTTTTTCCCACCCCGGGGCCTCCAACAATGAGCACGTTTGTGCTCACCCTGCCCTTCCGATTCGCCAGGTATGCGAGCAGGATGGCGGCTTTGTACCAATCCATGCCATCGATGTGTGTATGGATTAGTGTGTCGTGTAGCAGATCGATCTGCTCAATGATCTGCCATATAGCGTGCCGATCTGGGGTGATTGTGATTGTGCTGCTGGTCGGCTCAATATCCTCAGTAGCAATCATGAAAAGATAATAATCAGTTTTGTTTTTGCATAGAAACGCCGCCCCGATAAACTCCCCCTGCGGGATCTCGGTAAGCGAGATAATTGAGATAGAATTCGCGTCATCGGTAACTACCCGGGAGGCGTATACAGGGCGCACGATGTCCTTATCTTTCACGCGCACCATCGCCCCCCCACAATCCATGTCCACACAGGGAACGTTTTTTACATCGAACGACATATCCACCTCGTCTTTGCACTTGTTGCAGCGATAATGGTACGACAGCGGCAACTGAACGACCGGGTTGCCGCCAACATGATTCATCTTGATTATCTGGATCTTTTTGGTGTCGAAATAATTAAGAGTGGTTACTGGAAGATTCGGAAGATGGTAGATCGTGGTGGGGGTTTTTCGAATAACGTCCATGGTATTCAGGTAATCGTACTCAGCGGCGACGGTCTGATCCTCGAAAAACGTGCTGTCCCCCTTCACTGCCTTCAAAATTTTCTTTTTCGATTGAATATCGTCATACCTCTTGAGATACTCCTGAAAAAAAGACTCTTTGAAAAGCCCTTGGGCATCCAGTACTCCCAACCGCTTGAGCCGGGATTGTTGGGCTTTGATCGAATCGTCGACGTATCCGGAGGCGCCATTAAACAGACCCAAATAATCCGGGGTCGTGGTGGTGTTCAGAAATTCGAGCCGTGCTAAGCTAAATATTTTTTTAAATTTTCTGCGATGCTCTCCTTTGTCCGACAGGATGTCATTTACGATGGAAAGATATACAGGTTCATTGTTTTCAAAATATCCCTTATAACGCTCGTAGTGATCAGTCATTTCGTCTGTGATAGAAGAGGAGCTCATGTGTTATGATCTCCGTCACTCTGCGTGCGATCTGATAAGGTCCCTGATTGCTTCGCGCAGGGCATCACTGCGATTTGTGAAGTGTCCTGCTGCAACCAGAAGATCTATTTTATGCGAGTCTATGACCGACACTCTCGCCGTTACGTACGTCTTTGTTTCAATAGGATGGTCGGGGCTCATGCTATCTTCTTTATAGGTATTCATTTCCATAATATATCATTAGTGTTAATAGCATATATACCCTCTGGTACCATCTGTATGCTAAAAATATTCGCATTAACACTATAATATCTAAATTATAACTCTTGTAAACGATAAGTCATATCAAAAAACACAAAAAACTGTGTGGGGGCTGTGAATTTTTTGTGTCAATTGTGTCAATACCATCTACTGCTATCGTTTTTAGTGTGTCAATTGTGTGTCAATTGTGTGTCAAGTTTTTTCTAAAGGGCGACTATTTGAGATTGTGTCAATTGACACAATCTCGACACAATCTTGACACACACGAATACCCCTCACCGCTATCGTTTTCACCCGATCTTGACACAATTGACACACATAATCACCCCTTTCACTATTCTCAGATACCACCGGGCGATATATCAAATTTCAATAATACCAAAACAATCTACTAAAAAATAATGGGTACATGACACGGTGCCCCACTCACCATGTCATGCGGACGTGGACGCGATTGAATGACAACCAAAAGCGCCAGTACTGCATTGGTCGCGCAGAACTTAAAACATATACCTCATTCCAAAACAATCGTATCGGTTGCCCCACAATGTGGGCAAGTCACCATCTCACCATTCACCATCGTTAAAAATACAATATCGCAGCTATTACATTGTATTGCCACCATCTCGTGACAAACACCGCTCTGGCAACTGTCGCCAGAGCATTGCCGTGTTCTCATATCATATCTCCGGAGGTAAGATCTCAATCGGCGCGGGGGGCGCTTCCTCTTCGGATTTGCAGCATTGTGTGATCCGCTTGTCAAAGTCGACGATCGCCTTTGTGCAGCGGTTCTGGAGGTCGAGGACATACATGTCCTCGTTGCCCTTACCGATCGTTCGGGTGATCTTAACTACATTATGTCGTATCAATGGCTCAAAGTTGCGCTTTGCCACGCTTATGGCGATCTCTGCGCCGTCTGCAATCTCTTTGAGCGGATGATCGAATTCTTGATTCCCGATCATCCAGTCAAGCATCTTGAGGGCAGGCGCATCGCCAAACACGGGGTACATCATAATTACTCCCCCCGTGCGGTTTCTACAAACAATTCGTCCGAGTCCATCCCTGTGAATGCATCCCGCACCATCTGCCGATATGGCTTCATGCCCTCAATAGTGTCTGGGTTGCTCGCCTCGAACGCCCTTATCCGATCTATCGTTTGTTTTGCGGTCTGGTATATCCACTGATCCCTCGCCGCCGCACCAACTACTGACACGGTCTCTGGTCTGAGGGATAGTATTGTCCCGCCGCCTTCTGGGGCGTATACGGCTATCTTCGCCACCATTGCAAGGATTTCTGGAATCTCAACCTCACTAAGTACCCGCGCCGCACCGATCTGATACTGCCCCGCATACGCCACAAATGCGCCGGTGGAGTCTTGTATCCTCGCTCTCCAATACTCTGCATCTGTTCCGATGTCCTCAATCTCGGTCAGCGTCCCGATGACCAGCACCCTGCTAACCTTCGCGCCGGTCGGCGTCATAACGTACTGCGGTGCGTATGGGTCAGTATCGTCCCTATCAAGTACTATATCGGTGTTTTTCAGTTCGTGTGCAAACAACCTGTATGCAATTTCTCTCTTATATCCTGCCACAATATCATACCTCCAACATCTTTTTTCTGAAATCGTCAACCCGTGGTTCATTGAATCTGGCCTCCTTGAGCAGCGATTCAACATCTTCTTTCAGTATCGGATTATTTGTTTCGACAATCCTCGTAGAGAGGATTGTTCCGTTCATATCCTGCCCGGATACCTCATATTCTCGCATCATGATCGCCCGGCTCATCTGTTCCGCAACCACTTCAGCATCAAGTGCCTCTGTCGCCATGGCAACAGCATCCTCCATATTGATGCCAGTAAGTTCCTCCGTGCGCTCTCGACTCAGCAGGACATTCTTGGTGGTGATTCCATTATCAAGTACCGCCTTGATCCTGAGATCATGCACACCCTCGATTCGCCCATGCTCTTTACACTCTCCGTGCTGCATTGCACGATTACACAACACACACCGCTTAATAAGCCCTGAGCCTTTCTGCACCGATACGAGGATGCCGGAATACTCAACGGTAGCAAATCCGATCTCGAGATCTTCATCGATCGGCATTATCCGAGTATTCTTGGTGAATGCCACCGAAAAACGCTCATCATATTCGTTTGTGACCACGTTCTCGATGGAATAGCACTTGTCCACCTCGAGAAGCGCCAGGTTGGCTTTTTCCCAGCTCACGAACTTCATCACACCGGTTTCATCACCAAGCAGCCCGATCTGCCTGATACTGTCCTTATCGCTGTCCCACAACTGCGTTACCTTCACTCTGATGTTGCACCAGACGTCTGGTGCATCGATCTGCTCGACGGACAGCAGCGGGTTGGTTCGCGCCACACCCTTCGCTCGCTTGATGCCTTGCGAGGACAAGATTCCGCTTACCACGCTGCGGATAGCTTCAATCCCTGTTACGCGAAACGTCTTAAGTTTTGCGAGTTTCTCTGCCACATATTCCGTATCTACATCGGTGGCGCCAGCCGCCTCCACCTCTTCTACCACTCTTTTCACGTCTTCTGTTTTTTCCATTTTCAGTTCCTCTTTTGGTGCTGTTTTCGTTTCTTCTGCTTACGTGCTTGCATCCCGCCTCATGATCATCCCTCAAAGTCTGCGCCGAATTCATGCCAAAACGCAGATCCGTTCTCTGCTTCTTCCCGGGCGATGCTTGGGAATGCAGCTCTAAGCTCTTCTTTCGTGTTGTATGTCTTATTTTTATTCATGTGTTTTCACGTCCGGTGATGCATGGGGTAATATGCGTAGATGGCAAGCCCTTGCATACTATGTCATGTGTGCTCATAGTATATATAGTTCACTCTCGTGTGTGCAATATCTCCTGACCTGCCGCTAAATACAAAACAAACCAGTTTTTGTGCACGCAGGTACTCGAGTATTGTGTAACTACGTAACCATTGTGACCTGTGCGGTAGTTACACAACTTGGTTGTCGCGTATGGAGGAACCACGCCGATGCGATCGCAACCAACGACAAAACATAGGGTCGTGTCTACACGGGCACGCGCTGCATAAAAAAGACTCTGTGTGGGTGGTGCCGCAGGGATATGGCGGCACTACCACAACGCAGTTCATGCGCTATTATTCGATCTCGCCGTCTCGAGCCAGCTTGTTCCGTCCCATATTAACGACAGCGTGTCGTGAACGTTGTCCAGGCTCATATCTCCGTTCAGTCGCAAGTTTCCGGTGCCGTCCTTACACACTACAGTCCTCGCAGAATCTTCCGCCATGATAATCAATTGCCGACCCACGTAACTCGTATACCCGCCGATTGAGTCCAGATCGTCGGTTGCGCTGCTAAGTTCCGTGTCTATTGTGTGAATTGCCTTGGCACTCGACACCGTTCCCGCCGAAATTGTTAGCGTCGTTGGCGCGGTCGGGATTACGCCCCTGCAATTCATTATATAATTGCCGCCCATGTCCACATTCGCATGCGCATCGAATGCGTATGTGCTGCATGCTAACGATATTGCGCTACTTCCTGATGCAAAGTCGCACTCTATCCCAGTCGGGTGTTGTGCCCGGATGTTGCCCAGCGCCAAGAGGTCATTGCCCCCCATAGCCAGATCACCGGACATCGCATGTGTGCCCGACAGCAGCATAACTTCTGCGGTGTCACACAAGGTAATATCCTTATCCGGAATCGCCATCACCCGGGTAACGCCTGTAGTGATCCCATCTACCTCAAATCTCATCAGTTTAGTTCCGTCGCCGCTGCCCTTTATGATTGCAGTCGTGTCGACAACAGGGAACCCAGCCGCGCCCCCACCACCCATATCCTCCATCTCGAACCTGCCTGATGCAGTGCGGTATACCATACCATAACCATCAAGAAACGATAGCGTTACCACCTTCTCTAGCAGGTGTGTGCTTGTGTAATGCCTCGTGACCGCATCTTGTGCATCGGTTGGATCCGACATATCTACAATCTTGTGCGCATTCATGTTCGCATCAGCGTACGCCTCAAATGCGTATGGCGTGCGCGCCAATGCTATCGCAGGAATTCCCGAGGGTGGTGCACACCATATACCGTCCGTAATTTGTGCGCCGATGTTGACCAGTCCCACTATGTCATGGTCCCCCATGTTCAGATCACCGGACATGGTCCCCCCCGCCAGTGGGAGGTGTGCTGCCAGGTCTGTACTCGTAGCTAGCCCCGCCTCTGCCGCTGTCTGATTGATCCACTTGCCTGCTGCCATGCTGTATGCGAGAACCTCATCGTTTGCAGGGACTCCAGATATAGTGACATCGGACAGGTTGTTCAGGGCTGAAATAGCGTTCACCACCTCGAATACGAACGATGCGGATGCCGCTTTGTATACTAGTATCTTATCGTCCCCTAACGCCGTGATGTCGACAGCGATCTCATGGATCTTCCGTCGGAAATCTTCCACCATAGTGTTCCATTCCGAATATGGTATCTGTTCGGTTGGTCCGGGGTTATCCGGATCGACTGCTGCCTGTTTGGTGTCGTGGTATGCCATGATTCATTCCACCGTGTTCATCTGATATTCGATCTCGTTCAGGGCGCCCGCGATGCCTGCTGCTTGTAGCTCGCCTGCTCGGATCACGCTATCTACTTGCGCCCGCTGTTGCCGCAGATCGTTCAGCTTCTGATTGATCTGGCTGACTTGGTCTTTGAGCGTCCGCTGTCGCAGCAGCAGGGGGGATACGTCCGGCACAATGTCTTGCGATTTATAGTCCGGGTTCGGCTCTTCTTGCGTGGTTAGTTTTTTAGTCATAAGTGTTACGTGTTACTCTGCTATTGCTACGAGTCTGCGCCAGTATGACCCATCCCAAAATTTCATTTCGTTGTCGTCGCTGTCGTACCACAGCCGCCCAGGTACCCGTGTGGGGTACGAGGTGCGCGGTGTGAATACGACAGACCCAACCCCATAGATCGTGGAATTCCGCCCGTTCATAATTATGTCATCACACTCGATGTCATCACACTCGATATCATCGCAGTTATTGATGTCGTGCCCTCCCATATTCAAGTGCGTGGTGAGGGGGTTCGTGAGTCCGTCGTACTCGGGGATCTCACCAGCCGACGCGAGCTCTGAAAGCGTCTTGCGTCCGGTCGCATTATCCCAAAACACAAGGTCATCATTATCCCAACCCATTATACGATTTCCCACTATTATATTTGACGATGTTCTAATATCTGTCCAAAACGTTGTATTTGGGGTATCGCCGCCCACCACATAACAGGAAAACATGGAATCGCCTGCCACCGACACAGAAAGCTCTTTCCACGACGGCGATGTGGTTGCCTGTATGAATGTGGGCTTAGACGTGTCGATATCAAAATATATTGTTGGGAAAGGCGTATTGTTGATGTGGATCGGTTGCTCAATCTCGATGTATTGATTCACGACCTTCCCTGGGTCATAGCTATGCCACCGCAAGAATTCGATAATCCCCTCGGCTTCTTGACTTCCGGCAGCACCCCATAACGAAAAGTCCGCCCCTGCGTGTCCTCGCACCCCGCTTGCGCCGTCCACACTCCACCCCTGCATCCACAGTGGGGCAGGCGAGAATAGTTGCACATATGCCTCATTTGTAGTCCAGAGATCGTCCGCCATCGATCCGCTGGCGATGGGCATATCAAACACATCGATCAGACCCACCTCCGCAAGATCTGCGTTTATCAGGTCTTGCGATCCGGAAACGTAATCCGGATTCACCGCACGATCCAGCCGCCGAAGCTGTTGTATTGCCTGATCTTTTGAGAATTCGATCGTTACTATGTCCGATACTGATTGTTTCGAGTACGTTATTTTCGTGATGCGCATCACATCAGATTCGATCTTACTATATCCTGAAAAAATAATCTTCTGATATAGTTCGAGATCCATCCTTTTCATGAATCGCACCGAGTATATCTTTGCAGAGTCCTGAAAAAAGTCAAGGAGCTCTTGCGCCCGCCCGCCCGCGGCTGATTGGGACATGATCGCAGCGTCGGCACACACATATTCGATAGGAATCTCTGTATTTGCCACCACCGCGGCGGTTTCGGCGGTAGCATATATGTAGGAATTTGTGGTGGCATCATATCCGGATACCATAACCCGGTTATACTTGTGTGCGGGTGAGTCCGTCACAAGCACCCCCGATACCATGTTTGGGTCTGGGTTTGTGATTGTTGTTGCATCCGGGATATTCAGACCATTCGTCGGGTCGTCGATATCCAATTCGTGTATGAAATACGCCGAAGGAACCCATGTTCCGGCATCATCATGCCACTTCACCACAAACACGAAATTGCAATAATCACATATCTCTTGTATCGCCTGCCAGCGCGTGCATCGATCGCCGAACTCAAATGGCTTCTTAATATCTTCCCATACCGCCACAGTGTTGATCTGATGGGGCTTGATGCCTGTCGCTGTAGCCCACGATGTGCCACCAAGCAACGCCCCGATTGTGTCGGATGGATTCACATCCTCCGCCACAATGCGCTCGTCTGCGGGGACATATTGCACAGTTAGGTACCATGCTTGGTCGTACCCGGTGATTTGTGATTTGTCTGATACGGTAGCGATCACAATATCGGTTGTCGGTATGATTCCGACAAACCGCGTATGTGGTGCATTATTATGATCATTACAACATGCTTGTATCTGCTCGACGAACGCGGGGGAGTTATGCCGGTCTATCTTAGCAGACAACACCCACAGAGCGTCTGTAATACTCTTCGATACTGTCCACGACTCGGTTTTATAGTCAGCGATATCAAGAGTCATGTTGTGTCCTGTATGAACGAGATAATATACTCGAATTCGCCGGGGTACCATTCATTTTCTCGGAAAGAACTGATATAACAGCCGCTGTACCCAAATTCATCTATCTGTAGCCGATATTTTCCACCAATCTTAGCCAACAATGCCGAGATGTTGCCATGTGTCGATGTTTGACACACAAACGACACCCGCAGAGGCCTTACATGTCCTTCGGGCGAGCTCTGTACCGATACCCCCCCGCTGAGCAGTTCAGTCGCTTTTATTATTGGCGATCGGTCTTCCCAGAATGGGGTGGGGTTCTCAAGCCGGATGCCATCGAAATAGATTCCTGTTTCTAGTGCAATGAAAAAGAAACCCGTCTGCGCCCCCCCGTTCCCGAATACAAGAGCGTCGTGGTTGGTGGCGTCGCCTGAGAATATGGCCGGGGACGTTCCCGCACCCATTAGCGCCCCTCCAGCTCATAGTGATCCCGATCCCTATATTCCTGTTTCTTCGCCTCGTTCCACCCCGAAACCACGCTTAGATAGCCGGTAACGCGTGAGATGGTTTCGACTTTGTGGTTCTGGCAATCCGGACAGCACGGATTGCCACATAGGGGACACGTGGCAGTGTTTGCAACGAGTTCTTTGTTGCATTTTTTATCGTTGTGCACAACCCACCGGTGCAGGGGGCAGTGGAGCGGGCTATCAAGTTCTAAGAGATTCCCGCCATTAAACATCTTTATCCATGCCCCCATGCGCCCTACAAAGTGGCGCCGTGGCAAGATCATCATTTCTTCGATTGTGATAGGCTCCATTTTACACACCTCGCTGTGTTCGCTGTGTCGCCTGATACCGGTTTATATCGGCCATAAGCGACTCGAAATTATAATTGGATGATAAGCTAATATCACCCATACTTACGCTGCTCTGGTAATTCCGGTTATCGCTGGCAGCCCCCGGTACCTGTGGCGCAGCGGCTGCGAACGCCGCCCCGGGATCTCCGCTGCTTGAAGCGATGCCTTTCTCGAAAGTCGTGATCAGGGCGGCTCCGGATGCGGTGAGATCTGAAAGAGGTCCAATCTTCGCATCAGACCCTGGCAGGTAATCCCGCACTTTTCCGACAGCGCTCTTAACGGCGTCCACGGCTTTCGATATACCTTTTATGATGCCGTTCGCAAACGCAACCATAAGATTCCACCCAGCCCTCTTAAACTCCCTGTCAAGGTTCATCAGGAAAGAAAAAACCCTCTTAAACACATCGCTGATTATCGCTACGATCTCGTCCCAGTGCTTGAATGCGTACACCATCGCCCCGATCGGTCCGAGAACAAATAATAGCTTATCCCCTAACCCGCTGACAAACTCCACCGTGGTTTTGATGGCACTGGGTATCGCCCTTGCGAGCCATTCTACCAACGGCTCCAACGCGTCGGTCACTATATTAATTACTTTTGTGATAAGCCCAAACTTCTTTTCGAGGATATACAGCACCGCAACCACCGCGATAATCGGTGCCGCAATAGCTATATATGGGCTGACTGCCGCCCATGCACTCGCCGCATGTGCATAGTTCATAGTACTTGCCAATATCATGATCGGCCCCAACGTAGTCATGATCGGCCCCAACGCCTCCACAGGCTCAAGAAGAGATCCATAACTCAGCGTTGCTTCGGACAACGAGTGTTTGATTTTATCAAGCGTCGTGAATTGCGCGTTTTGCGCGTCTGCAAACTGCTGAGTCATTCCGTCTGCCGCTTCGATATTGCCGGTGTAGATCGCCACCTCTTCCGCCGTGAGTCCAAGTGCCTCGTAAAACTTTTCGACATCACCATCTGCTTCGGATACTGCCGTGCGAAATTCTCGTGTGGCTGCCGATCCTTGCACCCCACTGGCGGCGAGGGCTTCCATAACTGCAACGCTCTCCACCATGCTAATATCCATAGTCCCGAGATCGGACGCAAGATAATTGAGCATACTCGAAAAATCGGATAGTTCTACGGTGGTGTTTCGCATCAGGTGTGTGAATGCGTCCGTGTGGGCTGCAGCGTCTTCGAGCGGCATTCCAAACGCATTAAACGCTGGGATAAGCGAGCGGGTCACCTCGCTAGCAGGTATTCCGATTGCATCGCCCAGCGTGTCAAACGCTGTTGCGGTTACGCTTATTTGGTCGGCATTAGTCATCCCTGCTCGGGTCAGGAGATCGAAAGACGCCGTAACTTCTGAGAGGGGGAACGTCACGTTTGCAGTCTCAAGCGCAAGCCCTCTCATCTCTTCTTTTGTTACCCCCAGCTGTAGTGCGGTGGTTCCAAGAATGGCGTTTGTTTTCATGCTGGAGTTTGTGAGCGTCATCATCCCAACTCCTGCTATCGCCATGCCCGCACCGATCGCCTTCCCCGATTTCTGGAACTTCGCCCCTATTCCTGATATGCGTTTTTCAGCCCCGTCCAGTCCGGAATCAAGTTCCGAAGTGTCGGCGGAGATCTCTACAAACAGTTTTCCGAGTGATCCGATAGCCATTATCTATTTACCTGCGCCCTTCATCGTCCCGCCTGGTTTTCTCGTTCCATGCCGCTTTCAGATACTCGAACTCGTCATCAGTGCATGTTTGGAGTTCGTGGGGCAGTTTCCCCATCTCTGCGCACAGTTGGAAGAGTCCTTGTCCTGCATCAGTTTGCGCGAAAGGATTGTGCGGCTTTCACCCGGCCAACGAGTGATGCAAACAGTTTGGTTATAATCTCGATCAGGTCGGCCATGCTGTACGCGCCTTCATGCCAAAACTCGTATGTTAGGCTCTCGTCGGTGCACAGGTGTGCGAGCATAGTACACAGCTCATCGTTAGCCTCATCATACGTGCTATCGTTTTTTATCGCTTCCTGCGTGCTCTGAAGCGATTCCATCTCTGCCCGAGTTGGCTGCCGCATGCAGATTATGAACTCTCCACCCTCATCAGTGAGCTTGAGCTCCACGATCTGCTCTTTAGCCCTCCGGGTGAGGCGCTCTGCGACCGTGAGCCCCTCTGCATGCGCTGCCGCATCTTTGGCGAGTCGTTCGGATCGCCGCCTCTCGATATCAGGATTTGTGGGGTATTCTGGCATCAGTTCGGCACCATCGTGGCGGTAACCATGTAGTCAACAAGCAGATCCATCTGTTTCGAGTAATAATCCGCAGTCGGGAATGTGCTATCGATCTTTGCGACCTGGCACCCCATAAGGTACCATTTCTTGATGAGGACGCCGTCCTTATACTGTTTCCCAACGAGTGCAGAGATTTTCTTAGCGGCAGATATGTTATCGGTCCATTTCCGCATCCCCGCGCTCGGTGAATCGGCGATACTGTCGCCGAAGAGCGCTCCAACCAGATTATCGTCGTAGTCGAGTTCTTCGAGTGATGCGGTCCGCACGGCTGCCCCCACCTTCTGAAGCTTCTGCGTCTGTCCATGCACCTCGGTCTCTTTTGTGTCCATGCTCAGCCCGGACGACACATCTTTGCACGCCATTACTTGTACGAGGGCGGATGTGTCGATATCGATGTAATATGCAACAATATCTCCGGTCGTGCTGCCGATGTCCACAAACGACGTTCCCGTGGCTTCTGTTGCGTCGGTGGGTGCTGTTGTATCAAGTTCGAGCATCTCATCGGTGCGCAACCCATTCAAGTCTACCGTGATCACGCTGCCATACTCTGCTTTTTTCGACAGGGTAATTATCTGCGCGGAGGGGGTGAGCGTTTCCTGCACCATCGTCGCCTCTGCGCCGCCCATCCACCATTTTACCTGCTCTCCCGACGGGATATCCGATCCGACTATTGTTGCCATGTTTATGCATCTCCTTTTATATTGTCATGTGATAGCCATATCTGAACCGCAAAGCGATATGGCTAATGTTTTTCTCCCTCATCTCTACTTTGTTGATGAGCGTAATAAGTTTTATGCCCGCCGCATTAAGGGCCGCATTATCTCCGAGATACGTGTTGATCACCACGTCGGATATCAGTTGTGACGCATCTGCCGCTCGGCTGTAGATCGAGACCTGAATCACCTCAGACGATTCAAATATCCCCCCTACCCTCGCTCCTGCCAGGTTTTCCATAACCACTGACACCCCAAAAACATCGATGGCGGGAAGGCGCGTTTTCTCATCTCGTAGCCCTGCATAGCTATTATCAGCCGGAACCAGAGCGGAAACAGCGGGTTCTGCAGCCAGTGCATCCCGGAACGCTTTTAGTATCGAGATCATAGTTCGCTCCGCACCCCAGCTCTAACTATATCGGGATACCGAGACCTGGCTATCTCAAGCGCAGGACCCAGGTAGGGTTGTGCACCCTGCCACCCACTACCGAACTCGACCTTTCCAGCATACTCTACGTTCGTCCCGACCTCGTAGTGTAGCGGCTCCTTTTCATCCGCGGTTATGCTGCTCCGGAGGCGACCCGTGTCCACCGGTACGATCATCTTTGCTTCTCGCTCAACCAGCGTGGCGGCTTCTGTCACCGCATCGCCTACCGCCGCCTCTATCGCCACGGCGGCTTTGGCAAGGTTCGCAGCCACCTTATCCGCCCCTGTAACTGATACGGAGGTCATAAAACCCTCCTAAGGAATATTTGGAGGTGTTGCACTCGCCCTGATAGCTTCATCTCCCAGTCTGCCGGAAGACCAAGGAGATCGTACATTATACTGTCGATCTCAAGCCGATCCCCTGCAATAATATTGGCGTCGTGAGGGGCGAGCAGTTTCTTGTCTGCTTTCGCCACCCGCCCACCGCCAAACCGCTCATCGCTGGCAGTGGGGCGCATAACAACGCCTATAAAAGTATCTTTGTCGATATCCCAGATGCTTATAGGGTTTCCGAGTTCGTCTGTGTTGGTGGACGCACCCCATATCTGCACGGGTTCCCCATACTGCGTGATGCGTCGTTTAAATGTCATGATGAGTTTTTCCCAACCTCGTAGCCGGAAAGTCCAGCTACTGCCGCTATCCCTGCGCTCGAAAGCCCCATTATCAGGGTCTCGGATGCCACGCCTGATAAGTACGAGGTGGTGGCTAATACGGTGGTGATAAGCAGGATGGTGACAATCGCCGTCTTGTTATCGCTCATCAGTTCACCTTCCGGAAATAGAACCGCGATGCCGCATCGCGTCCATGCCGCAGGACATAGTTATCGACCTGCGCCCATGCGTGGGCTTCGAGCGTGGCGATGGTGCCACCCACATCCCCCTTCTGGATCGTTATGTCGCCAAGCTTCACGCTTGAGGCGATCTGGGCACTATCCGGATGAGCTAACACGCTTGCTTGCGATAGCTGAAGTGATGCGGATTTTAGAACGTCATCGGAGGTCGGCACCCCCACATCCATTTTTGTCAGGCGTCCTACAATCCTCCGGTCTGCTTGATCTATAATATCTTCAAGAGTCAAGCGCGGCAGTTCTGAGCTTGTCAGGCGAATAAGTTCTTCGACAGCGCAGTACATCATCGCTCCATACACATTATTCTCATGCTGCGTTCCTCGGTTCGGTCGAGGTTTGTGGTGATCTGGCATGTAACGATATGGCGGTGATCCGGAAGACCTCCGGACAGCCACACAGTCACCACCCCAGCGTTTTCGCTATCACCGTCTTTCGTAATCCCCGTAGCCGCCGTGACCACGTGGCTGATGATCGCCTCCCCCAACTGAAGCCATGCGGTCCAGTCGAACGCATAATCCAGGATTGCCGCCGGGTCTTTCACGAAAGATCGTTCCATGGCTCTAGGTTGCAGAGGCGTTCGCCGTAACCGTTACGTTCAGCAGGTCGGACGCATCGAGGGTCTTGTCTCCTGCGTTGAAGGCTCCCACGCCGTAGAGGGTTCCCGCCGTCCCGCTTTTTGCGCTGTTTGTGCACAGAAAACACCCGCCGAGTGTCGTGGCGTCTGCATTGATCGTGAACACTGCTTTATTGGCGCTGTTATTGGCGCTCTGCCCCGATACTGCCCCCCACTGCGCGAGCTGCCTGGCGGCTTCTGCGTATGCGACAACCTCCACCCATCCTGCGTGGGATGTCATTGTATCTCCGGCGGCTGGCGTCGGCGTTCCGTCTGTGAGTCCGACGTAATGCTCTGAAGTGTGCATGCTTGCCCGCAGATACTTGTCGAGTACGTCGTCAAGTCCTACGTTCACTACAAGATTATCGATGGTATCCCTCCACTTGAGCGTCCCATATTTGTCATGGCACTCGACCTCGAAATGGTCGGTGAGTGCGATCATTGTTTTGATTCCGTCTGTCATGTATTATATCCTCCGTGTGGTGTTCTGGTTTCTGCTGTTATGTATACTGTTCGCCCGGGGGGTGTAATAACGCCAACGACGATGCTCGTGGCAGTGAATGTGACCGATTGCACTACGGGAAGAGATAGTGCGGCGTCCGTAGGACTACCATCCTCAACCCCTATGAACTGCGCCAGCGTCAGCTCCGCACCGACGTGGCGTGCTGCGGCGTTTCCAATGTCTTGTGACATCGAAAGCACCATCGCCACATCAACACTCGTTATCTCGAGAACGATCAGCCCAAATTCCCACCCCGCTGGGTGGGTTACCGTATCGACGGTGGTTGTTTCGGTCTTATTTTCTGTGCCGAAACTCACCTCAAGTTCGATGCCGTCGCCATTATCCCACGCACCACAATCCGCCACATTAAGCACTATATTACTATCTGATTCGCTGCTTGTTGCGATTGTCTGTGTCGATTTGGTGGTGTTTTTCAGGGTGAACTGTGCACCGCTTACAGCAGACCCGCCGGAGTTGTGAACCGCCGTAACAAAGATGTGATACGGCGAGATGGGTCCTGCGGGCGGTCCTGGCATCATGATGTCTTGCCCCTATTTCCTGATAGCCGTGGAGCCTCCGAAGTAGAACCCGACGATCGCCATGATCAGCGGCATGTACCAGTTTGTGATTGTTCCGACCATCTCACCCGTTCCGGACAGTACCGCGATGGTTGTGATGACGATGTACCCAAGCAATGTTATTGTGCCAAACAGCGCTCTTACTCCAAAGTCCCGCATCAGTTTAGATCCGGTGGGTTTTTCTTCTGTTGGTGTGGTTGTTGTTTCATCTGTCATAGTATCAGTATCTCCTGTATTTTTCTTTCGTAATAGGTATCTTCCGCCACCCAGTGCGACGGCTGCAAATCCCATCGCTGCAAGAATCGTCATTGCGTCATACTCGCTGGGTTCGTTGAACGTTACCGCCGTACCCCAATTACGTTCTCCCCGGGTGGTGTAAATTATCGGTGCTTGTTTTGTTCCATATTTGCAGCTCACCGAGATGGATGAGCGGTCAGCGGTTCCCGGAATGTTTGCGGTGTTGAATACTACAGATCCGTCGCCTGCGGTCGTGAGTGTATGGGTGCCCCCGAATGTCACCTTTACGTTTTCTTCCAATGCCCCGGTCTCGTTGCTCCACACGAGCACAATAATGGCGTAATTATCCTCTTCGATGGCAGGTATCGTGGAGGCGGCTGTTCCCGCAACCACAAATAATGCCAGCAGTATCAGAATAATATGTTTCATCATCATGTCCTCGGCGTAACTTGTATTATCGTTTCCGCATCGAAGAAGCAGGATACTGAGCAGTTCATCGAAACGATCTTATCCGCATTGTAGGCTCTGCCAACATAATACGACTCGTGCAGAAAGCTTGTATGGTTGTACCATGAGTATATAACATCGTTACTCTCTTTTGCAGCGATCTGTGCGAACGTATGATCCGTTGACCAATTATTATACATGTAATATTGGTTCGCCGGTGCGGTCAAGTCTGGCGTTTTAGCATCAATATAATAGATCCCGATTGGCAGCAGCGGCGACCAATTGAACAACAGCGTTTCATTGGTATAAGCCGCTGTATGGTTCACAATATGGGTTCCATTCTCGAACCGCATACTATAAGTCCAACCAGCCACGGAAACCGACTGGTTATACGACCACTCGGTTACGTTCGACCCGATCCGGACCACATCCCATTCTGCTATGGTGGTTTGGTTTGTCGGTGTGTCTTGCAGGACTATGAACGTTATAGAGTCCGCCCCGACCTCGAAGATCCACGTTTTTGCATCGCTTCCGAAGATATCAGCTACGTAAGCGGTTACGTTGCACCAGCCGCCAGCTAAAGAATCGTTTGTGTAAGCATGTTCTGTAGATTCCTGATCTGTTTCTGCGAGTGATCCGTTGACGTACCACACACACCCCACGGTCTTGTTAATCGTGACGTTGAAGGTATGCGTTCCCGCCACCTCCGGATAGATATTTCCTTGTGGTGCTGACGATATTATTGTCGGAGAAATGCCCTCGCCGTCTACAGAGAAGTCGTCCAGTGCTATCGCTCCCGCTGCGTCATCACACGCGAAGCCTACTGTGCCGTTGCTCCACTTATCACTCCACGCCTCCAGGTACCCCACCATAGAATTGTTCTGATAGATTGTGACGTTGTCACCTGTGATATCGAACTTGTACACTGTGTTGTTTGTCAGCCTTATCCCGCTAAGGGTTGATCCCGTGTAGGATCCGTTGCCCCAATACGCGAGTGCGTAGTTGTTCGCTTCGCGCAACTGAATCACCATCGATTCTGTTCTCGATGTGTATGACTGTGCGTAAAAATGGATCATCAGTCTCGCTATGCTGACACTTTCGTTCAGGTCGTAATACGTGAACTCGATCACATAGTTGCCTTGGCCAATCGAAACGTTCTGGTTGATGACTGCCGCAG
Organism: uncultured Methanosarcinales archaeon; assembly: GCA_965369365.1. Lineage (GTDB taxonomy): Archaea > Halobacteriota > Methanosarcinia > Methanosarcinales > Methanogasteraceae > Methanogaster_D. The sequence goes on along the minus strand of CBDUQO010000001.1, from coordinate 3,255 downwards.
AAGATTCATTCCTGAAAAACAGAGTGTTGTTCTGTATTTCATAATTATTTGCTTCCTCGTACCATTTTGGTCCTATGTCCGTGTTGTCTGCCCTGTTGAAGTCGTCTTCCGCTACGATGATTGCTTGCGCAGAGCCTGCGGCACACAGCATAACAAGTATGCAGATGATGATAGACTTCATAGTGTCACCCGCATTGAAAATGTGCATACATTGTCTGCTTCCGTTATGCGCCTGGTAAATAGGTTCGTATGGTTTTCCAACGCCGTGATATATATTAGGTCGGTGCTGTTGTAGTACGCCTTATAGATTGACACTGCCCAGGGTATCTGTAGTGACTGCCCACTATTCGTTTCGTCGAACTGGCTGAGACCGAGAGTGTTGTTGTACCCGAATATTCGGATGTCCGACCAGCCAAGTTCTGGAACGGTCTCGTCGAGGAAATATGTATCGGTCGTGCCATTAAACCATGTTCCGTTTACGTTCACATTGTAGGAATCGGTGATGATGCCGTCACCTGCTTCCCATGTGTGCCTGACCCATTCCGGACCAGCAGTGTATTCGAGGTTCTTTGCGTCTGGCGCTCCTGAATATCCCTCAGTAGAGTGCCAAGCGAACTCGAATACTGTGGATCCGCTCCAGGGCGCATTATGCTGATACTTCATGATCTTATTCGCATCAGATACCCATCTCCCTACGAGATTGCCACCCACCAACACGTTATATGTTTGGTCGGGTCTCTGCATAAGTGAGGTTACCCGGGTTGGGTTGTCTGTGGTGCTGCTCGTCAGTGACACATTCATCCCGTCGGCTCCTGGTGTTGATTCACTCACCACCGAGGCATCATATAGGTATCCGTTTTGTGGCTTTGCTGTCGTATTGTAGGTATATGCATCCCAATATAGCCGTGAATCGTTTGAAAACACTGTATAATTACTCAAAAGTGGGTAATTTCTTAATTCTGTTATAGACCAATTAGATCCTGAAGGATTTGTGAAGCTACCCCGCCGCATAAGCCGCCCGTCGTCGTGCTCAAAGATCGCATAAGCGTCCCGCTCCTGTGCCCTGATCTCAACGCGGTAACTTGATTTATGTGCATCGTTTCGGATTGTGAGCTTTCCACCACCCCGTCCATAATAGTCTTCTGACGTTCGCCTGGTATCATAGATATTATCCTCAAAAATCAGATCGATATTTGGGCGGGATGCGACATTATCATCATACATTCGTGATGCATTAATAACGGTATTGTTCCGTATCAAGACGTTATTAGCATAATAACATACCACAAACGCCGAGGCGCCCGTATTGGTTATTATATTATTCTCGATAATCGAGTGATGCATCCCCGCGGCGAATATCGCATAATGTTTCATGTTCGTGAATATGTTGTCTCGGATCGAGATGTCTGTCTGGCGGTTCGGCTGATCGTCAATCTCATGAAAATACGTTCCAGCCCCTCCATAGCAATCTACAAACGTGTTGTTCGACACTGTAATGTTGTACGCATAATTTCCGATCTGTAAGGCATCATGATTTGTCGTGTTCTCGAAGTAGCAATTATCTATTATGATATTGTAGGATTCCGTATCAACACCATCCGTATTATTGCGGTCGCCCATAAGGTTTATACCGAAATTGCCGGTGTCATTGAAATTGCACCCGGTTATCGTGATATTTCGTACAGCGTCGCCGAGATCCATCAGAGACCGCCACGTTGGTAGACCGACCAGGGAATCTTCAAACGAGCAATTGATGATTGTTACATCCGTTACCCGCTCGACGTATATTATCCCGATGCCATACGATTTTGAGGTTAGCCCTTCTAAGTGTACGTATCCCGGATTGTAGTGTGGATCAGGCGACTCACCGATCTTCATACCCCTTGTCAGCGCACCACCGCCGTCAAACACTGGCGTTCCGTTATACGCTATGATCTTCGTCCAGTGCGTGGTGTTCCCGAATTGATGTGCCTCGACCTCAAAGGTGTTAGGCTCATTATACAGCCCGTCCACAACCCACAGAGTATCACCTGCTGCGATCTGAGCTACTGCATAGGATGGTGTAAGCCATGCGTCTGATAGCGATGTGCCTCCGTTTCCGTCGCTGCCCGTTGTGGCTAAGTAGTGCTCTGCTGCTCCTGCTGTACTCACCATCATCAGTATTACAAAAATTAGTATTAGTATATTTTTCATATCGACCATCCGCCTGTGTTATTGCAGTAAACCACGATCCCCTCACATGGTTTGACCTCGCCAGTAGTTGCATATCCCGTGCCGACCCATCGATATATACCCCACGGATCGAGTCCGCTGGCACTCATTGACGCTTTTATTTCTGTGACCGTCATGATGTCTGAGCCAATCAGGAAAGTGGAGAACCAAGTTCCGCTTGGAATCGTTACCACTCCATCCCCACCACTTGCGCCACTAACAAACGCCAATAAGATCAATAGTATAATCCATTTCATTATTAAGTCCTCGGTGTTGCCTTTATTGTAGTTACTGTGTTACTAATCATGCCCCGGAATCGTTCGAATATCGACCACACCCCCCGAATCGCTATTTGGATCGATCGGGCTTGTATCGATCAGATATGTTTTCGGATCGTTCACCCCGCGGCCGCGTATCCGATCAACGCCGAGATCGTCGAGTTCTGCGTCGGTGAATCGCCTGGAGTCCCTGAGTGCCTCACGGCGGTCACCCTCATAAGCATGATGGAGCCATTTCTCAGAGCCAGATGTGAGCATAAAAATAAAGTAGAGGGGTGATCCCCCTCTTAGGTTAGCCAATTACACTTTGCGACGGCGTCGGCGTGCAGATAATTAACGTCTGCCCGCATCGTAACCGTGATCGTCTGAAGCTCTCGTGTAATGTCCTCGAACTTCTTCACAGTCCGGTCTCTGCGCATAGCAACGCCGCACCCGCGCTTTGCCTCCATCACGATCGCCCCGACATCGTTGTTGCTTCCGTACTCCCAGGGATTGCTGCCGTCAACGGTGGGAGATCCGTTGTCAGATATCATCCACTTCATGCCGAGCAGGCGTGTTGGCAGAGTTCCGCTGCGGATAGCCTCAGAACCGCCCGCATAACTCGCATAAGCCAGGTTGTTGTTCAGCAGAAGATCCTCTTCGAAGTCGCTGGTCATGAGGACCGTGTCAGCCGCGAATCCGCCCGTTGTGCGAGATCCTTTGATCTGCTTCTTTGCCTCCCTGAGTACTGAAAGGGCCGTGCCGTCAGTTCCGCATCCGGTTGTGG